>MHBG01000123.1 GCA_001804785.1 Lentisphaerae bacterium GWF2_45_14 | reverse complement strand
GATTTGAAACGGAGCTTATCATATTCACCTTTTCAGGCGTTCCCTTGACCTTTTGAATCGGCGTCTTTCCCTTTGGCGCATAGCCTCTTGCATTCGTGTCGTCGCTGCGAATGCCAGTCTCATCGCCCCAATGGATCTCGGCGTTTTCTTTTTTTGATTTTTTCACGAGTAAAGGATATTCCCTTTTTAAAAAGAATGACCGCCTGTTTCCGGCGTTCATACAACGCCCCGGCATCTATTGTTCTTGCATCTTTTATTTTCATGATTAAACAAATAGGCTCAAAACGTTAAAATGCAAGCTGATTATCCACCGAGTCTATAGTACGAGAGAAACGCTTTTTAAAGCGCCGCGGATTTGGAAATCCGCGATTCTGCTAAAAATAACAGCAGAAGACTCCGGTAACATGCTTCATCCAGAGTTCTGATGCCCTGTCCAGAGAGGAATTCCCGTCTTATCAAACATTTTGAGCGTAAGAGGGCGCTGGGGAAATGTGTAAAAATGTGTAAATTTTTATTTGATAGGCCGTATTTTGCGGCATTATAGAAGGATGGGGCAAAAATCTGATTTTTTGGAATCTGAGGCTAATTAAAGGAGAATTTGGTGGGCGATGAGAGACTCGAACTCCCGACACTTTGGGTGTAAACCAAATGCTCTAGCCAACTGAGCTAATCGCCCTTCATATAGAGTGAGCCTAGAAAGTAGCTGTGTTTACCCAATAATCAAGAACTTATATATAGAATTTTCATTTTTTTTCCACGTTCAGCAGGAAAATTCACAATAATATGCTAAATTAGATGCTTTCGTTCTTTAAGAAGTTAAAGACAATAGCTTAAACAACTTAGCCATCGGAAAGAATATGCATATATACAGATCGCACAACTGCGGGGAACTCAGGAAAGAGAATGCCGGACTTATCGTGAAGCTGTCAGGTTGGATCCACAGCGTAAGGGATCACGGAGGAGTGATATTCATAGACCTCAGAGACCATTACGGATTGACCCAGATAGTCATAGACCCCAAATGCGACTTCTATCAGGAGCTCGAAAAATGGCGCGTCGAAACCGTCGTCTGTTTTTCAGGAAAAGTCCTGGGGCGTACACCGGAAACCACAAACTCCAAAATTCCGACAGGAGCTATAGAAGTTGCCGCCGAAAGTATGGAAATCCTCGGAGAGGCCGATATCATTCCGTTCCAGGTTGCAAAGGAAGAGCAGGCACCCGAAGCGATGCGGCTCAAATACCGCTTTCTCGATTTGCGTCGTGACAGGTTACATAAAAATATTATACTTCGCTCACAGGTTATTTCAGAAATACGCCGCAAGCTTATGGACATGGGGTTCAATGAATTCCAGACACCGATACTTACGAGCAGTTCGCCGGAAGGCGCGAGGGATTATCTCGTTCCAAGCCGTCTGCACCCCGGGCAGTTTTATGCACTGCCGCAGGCCCCGCAGCAGTTCAAGCAGCTTCTAATGGTGGCAGGCTTTGACAGGTATTTCCAGATAGCGCCCTGTTTTAGGGACGAGGACGCACGTGCCGACAGGTCACCCGGTGAATTCTATCAGCTCGATCTTGAGATGAGCTTTGTCACACAAGATGATATATTTGCCGTAATAGAAGAACTTTTCTCTTACATTTTCAGCAAATTTGCCGCGGACAAAAATGTTGACAGTACCCCATTTGTCCGTATTCCTTATAAAGAGGCCATGCTGAAATATGGATCGGACAAACCCGACTTGCGCAACCCGCTTGTTATTGCCGATGTGAGTAGTGTTTTCAAAGAAAGCGGCTTCAACGCGTTCGCGTCTGTTGTGCAGAAGGGCGGAGTTGTAAGGGCGATAAAAGTCCCAGGTATCGCGGGTCAGCCCAGAAAATTCTATGACGACATGATAGCCTTCGCACAAGGCTGCGGCGCGAAAGGAATGGCCTATATAATATGGACGGGCGGTGAAGAAAAAAGTCCCATCGCCAAATTTATGAAACGCGAAGAACTAGACAGCCTTAAAGAGCTTGGAAAAATCTCCGACGGCGATGTGATGTTCTTTCTTGCCGATAAGGAAAAGGCCGTTACCGAGATTGCGGGGCAGGTAAGGACTGAACTTGGAAACAGGCTCGGGCTTCTTGACAAAAATGCTTTCCGGTTCTGTTGGATAACGGACTTTCCGATGTTCGAACTCGATGAGGAGACGAACAAAGTCATATTCAGCCATAACCCGTTTTCAATGCCGCAGGGCGGAATGGATGCCCTCCTCAGTAAGGATCCGCTCGAAATATATGCCTACCAGTACGACATAGTATGTAACGGCGTGGAACTCTCCAGCGGCGCCATCAGAAACCATCGTCCCGAAGTAATGTACAAGGCATTTGAAATAGCAGGCTACGGACAGGACACCGTCGACGAAAAATTCGGCGGCATGATAAGGGCTTTCAAGCTTGGTGCGCCTCCGCACGGCGGTATCGCTCCCGGAGTCGACCGCATGGTAATGCTGCTAGCCGAAGAGCCAAACATCCGCGAAGTGATTGCCTTCCCATTCAATCAGCAGGCGCAGGATCTGATGATGAACGCTCCCTGTGAAGTTACTGAAAAACAGTTGAGAGAACTTCACATCCGAATCGTTCAACCGAAGGACAAAAAAGACAAAGCCCAGGAAGTAAAAGCGGAAGAAGTAAAAGCCTGAAGCTTTCGCTTTAAAAATGTTTTACGCATACGCGGCCTGTCCAGTCATTCGGCTGGACGACGCTGTTCGCCGCCGCAAATATTTTAAAAGTTTTGTACGAAGCTTCCTTATATATATAGTAGGTATATATGAAGATGATATTTATAATGGTTGACGGTTTCGGAGTTCCGCCGGAAGGATGGAGCAATTCCATTTATTCAAAGTACTGCGATAAAAAATTCATTAGGCTTTTCAAAGAATATTCTATCCCCGTCGACGCATGTCTCGGAGTCCAGGGGCTTCCACAGAGCGCGACCGGACAGTGCGCTCTTTTTACAGGAATTAACGCAGCTGAAAGACTTGGCCGTCACGTGCAGGGTTTTCCGAGTCCTTCAATAGTATCCATAATAAGGGAGCGGAATATATTTTCTACGCTGACTGCGGCCGGGAAAAAAGTTTCTTTTGCAAATGCGTATGTAATGAAGACGCTGGAGAAACTTAAAAATTCGGGAATGATGTCGGTCACAAGCGTGATGACGGAGCATGCCCTTGGGCAGGTTCTAATGCGCGACGATCTCGCTGATGGAAAGGCAGTATTTCAGAATATCACAAGAGAAGGTCTTGCGGCGGATTACGGTTTTTCGGAGATCAGTCCGTCACTTGCGGCGGAGCATCTGGCGGCCATTTCCGATAAAAATGATTTTACACTTTTTGAATATTTCATGACTGACAGGGCCGGGCATAAGCGCAATGCTGTGATGTTGAAAAAGTATCTCGGAGAGCTTTCGGAATTCGTTGTACGTCTTTCCGAGATAAATAACGATGAAAAGCTTTTAGTCCTGACAAGCGATCATGGGAATTGCGAAGACGACTCATCCGGCGTCCACACTTTAAATCCTGTTCCTCTAATGATTTACGGGGATCATAAAGTTACTGGAGTGAAATCCATACTGGATATTTACGACTGGATTGTTTCTGAAATATGCGGATAGGAAAGAATCTTTTTGTTACTTCTCAATAGTTTTTTTCTCTTCGTCGAGGACTTCATACTCGATATCTACGGCGTCGTCTTCCTTATTGTCATCCATGTTTCTGTATTTGGTTTTTGCGGTGGAGATTTTATAGATCGTACCGCCGGATATGAGAAGAATGATTATCATAAAGATAAAGAGGATTGGCAGAAGAAAAAATCCAATGATTATAGCAATCGGAATACCTGCCGCAAGAATAAGATTTCTGACGATTCTTTTCATTTTTACGCACCCCCTCTATTTTTTCTTAATCCCTCGTAAACAGCTATGGAAACGGCATTTGAGATATTGAGACTTCTGTGAAACTCTCCCGGCATCGGGATGGAGTAAAGGCGCTCGCTGTACTCCTGATAGAAGTCGGGAGGAAAGCCTGAACCTTCATTGCCGAAGACAAGGAAGGCTCCGGGAGTTAACGGGCAGTTCCAAAAACACCTTTCAGTCTTCGTCGAAAAGAAAAAAAATTCAGCGGCAAAATGTTTTTTCATAAAAAAATCCCAGCTTTCGTAAACGCTGAGGTTCAAGTGGTTCCAATAGTCGAGACCGGCTCTCTTAATGTAACTGTCTTCGAGAGAGAAGCCGAGAGGCTTGATGAGATGTAGATTGCAACCTGTTGATACGCAAATCCTTCCGATATTGCCCGTGTTCTGCGGGATTTCAGGTTTTACAAGTACGATGTTGAAAAGACTGGCTTTCAATGGTTTAAGATTTCCTCTAATACTTTTTTTTTTAAACTTTCGTTAATGTAATCCTCAAAGTTTCTATTTAAAACCGCTTGATAAATAAAATGCTTATGATAAATTCCGGTATGAGTAGCTGAACTTTGAAAGTTTTACGAATTGAAAAATTTTTCTGATTGTTCTCTAAATGCTTTTCTAATCGTGACCTGCCTCTCTCTCTTCGTCTCTTTATCAGGATGCACTTCGATAGGTGATGATGCCGAAAGAAATTATCATCTTAATTACGGCGACATTGTTGAGCATTTCAAAAAATGTGGAATCGAAATTACTTCTATAAATCCTCTGCGTGCTGACGTTCCGAAAGCGGAATCAGGTTTTGCGTTCACTATAAAAGACCGGCAGATAGGCATTTACAAATTCAATCCCAAAATAAACAAGCAGAAGAAAAAGCTTGAACTTATTCAGAAAGACGGCTTTCTTTATCTTTGCGCCATCAAATATCCGGCAATCATCAACGGCGCTTTTGTAATGGTGGATTATAACAATCATCCGGAGGAAGAGAAGATAGTGGAAGCATTCAAAAGCTTCGCGAAGAACTCGTCCTGGTTTTAAAAAATTTGAAACGGTTAAACAGTAAAAAGGAAACAAGGTAGATGTCAAAAAAAGGCATGGCGAAAGCGGCAAAGAAGTATGTTTATTTCTTCGGCAAAGGTAAATGCGACGGTAACGCATCAATGAAGGAACTTCTTGGGGGCAAAGGAGCCAATCTTGCAGAAATGGCAAAGCTCAAACTTCCAGTTCCAGCGGGATTCACCATCACAACAGAATGCTGCATGGACTATTTTGATTTGAAAATGAAATTCCCAGCTATCCTTCAGTCACAGTTAAAGGAAGCTCTCGCAAAGGTCGAAAAAGAAATGGGAATGAAGTTCGGCGACGCAAAAAATCCGCTCCTTGTTTCATGCCGTTCAGGCGCACGGAAATCAATGCCAGGCATGATGGAAACAGTTCTTAATATAGGACTCTGCTCCAAGACAATCCCCGGTCTTATCGCAAAAACAAAGAATGAACGATTTGTCTACGACGCTTATCGCAGGCTTATAATGATGTACTCCGATGTTGTCATGGAAAAGTCCGAAGGCATCGAACCGAAAAGCGGTAAAAGCATACGCGTCGAACTTGATGAAATCATGTCGGAGCTTAAGCACAAGAACGGGTACAAGAGCGATACCGATTTAAAGATAGAGGACCTCAAATATCTTTGTGAAGAATTTAAGAAGCACGTGAAACGCGTTATCGGCAAAGAGTTTCCAGATGATCCCATGGAACAGTTATGGGGCGGTGTCGGAGCGGTCTTTAAAAGCTGGAACGGCAAAAAAGCAATCTCATATCGCCGCATCGAAGGTATTCCCGATGAATGGGGTACCGCGACGAATGTGCAGAGCATGGTCTTCGGGAATATGGGTGAAACTTCCGCCACTGGTGTGGCTTTCAGCAGAAACCCGGCCACCGGCGAAAACAAGTTTTATGGCGAATGGCTCGTCAATGCTCAGGGCGAGGACGTCGTTGCCGGCACACGCACTCCGAATCCTCTAAATGATGACACAAAGAACGAGCAAAACAAACATCTTGATTCCCTCCATAAGATAATGCCTCCCGTGTATAAGGAACTCGACGCAATCCGCAAAAAGCTTGAACTTCATTACAAGGACATGCAGGATATAGAGTTTACTATTCAGGACGGGAAGCTTTACATGCTTCAGTGCCGTATCGGGAAAAGGACAGGCACGGCCGCTCTCAACATGGCGTTGGATATGCTGAGGGAACGGCTTATCAATGAACAGGAAGCAGTGATGAGAGTAAGCCCTGCGCAGCTTGATGAAATGCTTCATCCAATCATCGATCCGAAGGCGGAAGAAAAAGTTAGCCCTATAGCGAAAGGTCTTCCGGCAGGTCCCGGAGGGGCAGTCGGCAAGGTTGTCTTCACGTCGGAAGACGCAGTAGCCGCCATCAAAAAAGGCGTTCATACAATACTTGTCCGTGAAGAAACGAATCCCGAAGATGTAGAAGGTATGCGCGCGGCGGAAGCTATCCTTACCGCACGCGGCGGAATGACAAGCCATGCGGCACTCGTCTGCCGTGGCTGGGGCAAATGCTGTATCGTCGGAGCAGCCGATATAAAAGTCAATCTTAAAGGAAAAACCTTCTCTGTAAGTGGAAAGACCTTCAAGGAAGGCGACATGATATCCCTCAATGGTACAAAGGGATATGTGTATGAAGGAACTCTCGCGATGATTGATGCTACTGAAAATCCGGGGTTCAAGAAATTCATGGCAATCGTTGATAAATACAGAAGGCTAGGTGTAAGAACAAATGCTGATACGGCCGAAGACGCGCTCATAGCTCGCAATTTTGGTGCCGAAGGCATCGGACTTTTCAGGACAGAACATATGTTCTACGGCGTGAACAGTGAAAAGCCTCTTTTTGCACTCCGTAAAATGATACTCAGTTCATTACCTGAAGAACGTGTTAAAGCCCTTGCAGAGCTTTTTCCGTTCGTAAAGAAAGATATAAAAGAAACACTGAAAGTAATGAAGGGGCTTCCGGTAACAATTCGTCTGCTCGATCCGCCTCTGCACGAGTTTGTGCCACAGGCGGAAGATAAGCAGAAGGAACTTGCGGATGCCCTCGGTATTTCCGTAGATGATGTGAAAAACCGCGCCGAAAGCCTCCACGAGTCCAATCCAATGATGGGACACCGCGGAGTAAGGCTGGGAATCACCTATCCTGAAATAACCGAAATGCAAATCAGGGCAGTTCTTGAGGCATCCGCCGAACTGAAAAAAGAAGGCGTGAAATGCAGCCCGGAAATAATGATCCCCGTAACATGTGATGTAATGGAGCTTAAGAAACAGCGTGCCATTGCAAACAAAGTCGCCGCCGAAGTAAAGGCGAAGTTCAAGCAGAACGTCGACTGCAAATACGGGACCATGATAGAAATTCCGCGCGCCGCACTTCTTGCCGACAAAATGGCCGAAGAGGCTGAGTTTTTCTCGTTCGGAACAAATGACCTTACCCAACTCACATTCGGCTTCAGCCGTGACGATATAGGTGGATTCATGAACGATTATCTCGATCAGAAAATCCTCGACTGCGACCCGTTCCAGAGTATTGATCAATCTGGAGTCGGTCAGCTCATCGAAATGGCTGTAAAACTCGGACGCAAGACCCGCGAAAACCTGAAGATAGGTATTTGCGGTGAACAGGGCGGAGAAGCGAAATCAGTTGAATTTTGTCACAAGACAGGACTCAACTACGTTTCGTGCAGTCCATTCCGTATTCCGATAGCCCGTCTCGCCGCCGCACAGGCTGCGATAAGTGAAAAGAAGTCGGCTTCCGCGCCAAAGTCCGCGAAAGCTGTGAAGTCAAAAGTGAAAGGGAAAGGAGAAAAAGTGAAAAAAACAAAACCCGCAGTAAAGAAGGCCGCTCCTAAGAAGGCTGCCGCGAAACCCGCAGTGAAAGCCGCTCCTAAGAAGGCTGCCGCGAAACCCGCAGTGAAAGCCGCTCCTAAGAAGGCTGCCGCGAAACCCGCAGTGAAAAAGGCCGCCCCTAAGAAGGCTGTCGCGAAACCTGCAGTAAAAAAAGCCGCTCCTAAAAAAGCAGCAAAGAAGAAATAAGAATTCCTGATTTAAGGAGTTTTGGAAAAGAGCAGGACATTATATGTTCCTGCTCTTTTCTTTTCCCCGCCCAGTTTATCCAGTAGGCGCCAGTCAAATTTACCTATGGCTCAATTTTTAACTATTTTGCAGGCTTGACGATAAAGACCCTTGCCTCATTGGGCGGAATTTCCGTATTGATCTGCTCGGCATTTCCCATGTTTTCCCCGCTGTAATAATCGTAGATATCAAGATTATTGCTAAAATTTTGATTTACCAATTTTACAGTCTTTTTGATTTTATCTTCGTTAATCAATATGATCAACCGGATCTTACCGTCAGTAAAAACAACAGCATCCTTATACCAATTTGCATTCAAATATATAATAATATATCGATGATCCATCGAAATCCTGTGAGGCT
>MHBG01000122.1:16540-61988 GCA_001804785.1 Lentisphaerae bacterium GWF2_45_14 | reverse complement strand
TGAATTCCTTTCTGTAAAATTTTTAAATCCATGACGTACTATACTCAAAAATAGTAGATATTCAAACCGACTTTAGTATAACTGGGCCTCCCCAAGCAGATTAGCTCTCATTTGCCTGTTGATACTGAGAATCGTCCAGTAAGTAAGAACACCGCCTGCTATCAGAATAATCAACATGCCCGCGCCAATCCACCGGGAACTGTTTTGAGTCCGTCTATCCATTGAACAATCCATTACCATTTGATTTAATGTGTCTGATGTTACGCTTGCTGCAAAAATCCCCCGAATCTGCAGTAAACTTATAGATGTAAGCTTGCATAAAATCAAGGAACAATGGAGAGGCAAAGCGAGTTGCGAATAGGAATAAAGACTAACGTACGTCAGGCATATCTTGAAAATATTGTTCCAAAAATAGATTGGACAAATGTTCCCTGACTGATCTTTTCCTGTCAGGGGGACAAAAAAATGACCGTCTTCATCATTTCTGAAGAAGACGGTCTGATTGTTGCAGTTTAGGCTAAGCTACTTTGATTGTTTTTTCCTTTTCGGAAGGACTGTAGGTTTTACGGTCCCTGAACTCCTCTTTTTTACCGTGGTTCCAATTTGCTACCGGGCGAAAATACCCGCACACCCTGCTGTAAACCTCTGTTTTATGTCCGCATTTTGCCATCTTCGCCCCTCCCTTTTGGTTTATAACGTGTGTTATGGTTGGAAAAATCAGAGCCTTGGCTTCTCCATGCTGCATATTCTCAGAAAGAGTTTAGGATTTGAGGAAACGGCCTTCGCCCATGAAGGGCTGTGTTCTATCGGTACCTCAGACGAGAATGTTTCGACGATTTCTCTGCATTCACCGGCTTCCTGTTTGCCGGATTCTACTCTGTCGCGCATTCCTCCGGTGACTTTCCCTGCACCGACGAGCAGTGCCGAGATGACGACGAGGATCAGGCAGACCGCGAATTTTCTTTTACCATCTACTGAGATTTTCATTTTATTTCTCTCCTCCTATTTTCGTTGGCTGAGAATTTTAATTAATTATTGGGACGGTTGACCAGGTCGGCGGCCATTTCCCGCTCGCCTTTTTCGAGCATGTGCTCATTAACCCTCTTAAGTTCTTCGGCCCAGCGTTCGGAGCTCCAGATTTCAAGACCTATTTCCACGCCCACAACGACAACTTCGGTCCCTGCCTTTATTCCGGCGTGCTCCCTGTAAGCCAGAGGAAGTGTTATTCTTCCCTGCGCTGATATTTCATCGGGCTGGCTGAGAGCTCCGAATTGTCTCAAAGTTCTGCGAAAAAGGAGGCTCGAAGCCGCCTTCTCCGCAGGATCAGGTTCGCCCTGTCTCATTCTCAAATAAATATTTTCAGGATAAACTGCGAGCGCTCCTTCCGGGAGACATCTCAAGACTACGTGTCCTTCTGGCTGTTCGGCGAAGTCAGCCATAGTTCTCTGACTCAGCTTTATTCTACCGCTTGAATCTATAGAGCATTTGTCTTGACCGCAAAACGCTAACATCTTTAGTCCATTTCATTCCATTTGCTTCCATAATTACCCATTTTTTACCAAAATGCAAGCGATTTCCATTTTTTTTTGCTTTTTTTTATATTTTTTGCAGACTTATTGACTTTTCTTCCGTTAGCCTCTATACTAAAACTAGTTTTAATAAATGATTAGATAAAACAGGCTAAATGAAGAAATTCATATCCATAAAAGAAGAAATACTTTCCGAGATAAAGAGCGGAAAGCTTAAAAGCCTTGATAAACTCCCGGTACGAGAGACGCTTATCCGCAAATATGGCGTTACGAGAGCGACCCTGAACAAGGCAATCGGCGAGCTCATAAAGGAAGGATGGCTGAAGGCCGTCCGGAGTCAGGGGACTTTCGTGAGCAGCGGCCCGGACAAGATAAGAATGGCCCTTGTCTGCGATTTCAGTTTACAGGAGAAAACGGTCAACGCGCCCAAGTTTGCGCACATGGTCGATGCCCTTAATTATATATTGGTATCGTCTTTCGATGGAAAATTTGATTTTATCGACTCTCTGAAGGCCTCGAAAGATATGAGTTTCATCTCTTCCTACGACATAGTCGTCTGGATAATACCCGACGATGCCACCCTCGCCAAGATACAGGAATACAAGCATAAAGTCTTGATTATCAACAGATATGGCACTGCGCTCAATTACGTCTCCACCAATCACCGAAAGGCCGTATCCAACATAACGGAGCATTTCATCGCGAAGTTCAGCGGTACTGTTAATCTTTTCTATCTCGACATGGATCAAGATGATTTTATCGCCAGGGAGCGCAGAGCCGGATTCATGGACGCCTGCCGTTCCCACGACCTTTTTTACAGTTTCTGCCGGATATCGAGAGTTTTTCAGGAAAATGTAGATAACCTAATGGCAACGAGATTCGACGCCGAAAAAGCCAATGTTATCGTTTCGCCAACGGCATCCGTCACAGGTGCCGTCCTCAGAATGGCCTACCTTCGTAAACTTCAGATGGGCAAGGATTTTTATTATTCGGATTTCGACAATGCCAATTCAGTCGAGAATACCGGGATTGCCATTCCGTCAGTACTTCAGGATTATGCGGCGATGGGGCGTGAGGCCGCTTCCGCAATGAAAAACGTAATTCAGGGGCCGGTGCAGCTTTATGTTCCGCATCGGCTGATAAACATTTGAATAACAAAAACCAAAAGAAAGGCGCAAAAAATGTTTAAACTCGCTTGCATCGGGCTTGATACGAGCCATGCCGTAAAATTCACGGAACTTATCCAGGGGCCAGCTAAAAATGTGGATACGCTCCAAGTGGTATCCTGCATGCGCTTCCCGTCGCCGTTTCAGTCGGAAGCCGACCAGGACAAGCGTCAGGAGATTGTTGAAAAGCTTGGGGTAAAAGTTACACGCTCCTTTGCGGAAGCGGTAAAGGATGTTGACGGCATACTCGTCGAAATCAACGACCCCACCCTTCACCTCGAATATTTCAAAATGGCGGCGGCGGCAGAACTCCCCGTGTTCCTGGACAAGCCGATGGCGGATACTGTCGAAAACGGCAGGGAGATCTATAACATCGCGAAGAAGAACAACATCAGGGTGTGGTCTTCATCTTCGCTGCGCTTTACACCCGAAATCCGCGAGTGTTGCGCCAGCGTGAAAAGCCCTATCCTCGCAAATGTCTTCGGACCGCTTGGCAAAGCCCCTGCAGGAAGTTCACTTATATGGTATGGTGTCCATACATTTGAAATGCTCATGACCATCATGGGCCCGGGAGCCCAAAGTGTTTTCGCGAGAAAAGATGCCAAAGGCGTCGTCGCTACGATTGAATACAAGGACGGGCGCCGCGCTATTGCCGAGTGCAACGAGGGATGCTTCCAGTACGGCGGACGCGCACAGAATGCCGAAACCGCAAAAAGCTACAACGTCAACGCGTCAACCGCTGAGATACTCTATTCAAACCTCATAACGGCGATTTCCGACTTCTTCGTGAAGAACGCAGTTCCGGTATCATTTGAGGATACATTTGAAATTCAGGCCATGCTCGACGCGGCGGAAAAGTCGGTTGCCAGCGGTAAAGCTGAAAAAGTTGAATCCCTTTAACACAAAAGGTACTGTAAAATGAGCAAAATAATGAATATCGGAATAATAGGGACCGGAACGATCACGGGCAACCACATAACAGGGCTCGGACTGATTCCAGAAAAAGCCAGAATAGCCGCCGTCTGTGATGTGAACCTCGACGCGGCGAAAGCCGCGGCAGCGCCGCTCGGGGTACCTGTCTACAGCGATTACAAGGAAATGATAAAAAATGAAAAACTTGATATCGCCCTTATATGTCTTCCGCATTTCCTGCACTGTCCAGTCGGTCTGGATGTCCTGAATTCAGGGCTCCACCTCTTTATCGAGAAGCCGATGGCAATCAGCACCGCGGAATGCAAGACCCTTATTGAGGCCGCAAAAAAGAACGGCAAGGATATATTCGTCGGACAGACCCATCAGTACAGGTCAGTCTTCGCGAAGGCCAAGGAAATGGTAAAAACCGGTGTCATCGGCGAGCTTAAGATGATAGTAACCGAAGTAATCGCCTACTACAACTGGGAAAACCGCAAAGCGTGGTTTCTTGATCCGAAAAAGGCCGGAGGAGGTGCGCTTTTTAATACATCCCCGCACCAGGCAGACCACCTTCTTTACCTCGTCGACAGCCCGATAACAAAGGTAAAAGCCAGCGTCGCGGCGCTCAGACCAGGTCAGGTCGTTGACTCAGACACTGTCGCCTTTATGGATTATGCGAATGGCGTTCAGGGCATATTCATGGTGTTTCAGGGCACGAAGATGGAAGACCCAGCCCGCCTGAAGATAAAGCTTCTCGGCACAGAAGGGACCATCCAGTTCAATCCCTTCGGCAATGAAATAGAACTTGCGAAACTCGACAAGGTCGAAAAGATTCAGACCGACCCCGATCTCAATCCCTTCCGGGCCGAGTGGACAGAGTTCATCGAAGCAATCGCTTCCGGGCGGCGCAGCCGTACCGATGCGGCCTACGGATATAATGTCGTGGCGCTGCTTGAGGCGATGGTCAAATCCTCGAATACCCGTTCCGAGGTCTCTCCTGAGCTCCTCTGACGGACGTTTTAAAAACGTAGACCCTGCGGCATGGCCCAAAAAGCCATGCCTTTTTTTAACTTTGATTTTTCCCCTTGGCTAACCACGCAGAAGAATCCCGCCGGAGACGCAATAGAGCGGACCGTTTGCTCTACCTTAATATGAACTTTGATTTGGATGAATAAAATGAGCAAAAGAGCATAGTTTTGTTGAGTCGAACGACTTGAGGGGACTTGAAAAAGTTCTTTTGTGCATTAATTTCTTTTGAGTACTGGAGTATGAAAGGGTTAAGTGCATGTCGAATTTTCTGAAAAAAATTCAGGAAAAAATATCAGCGTTCTTCCTTGATGAAGAGAAGCCTCTTCAGGAATCCCCTACAATTGAACCCAATTTCGCGCTAGAAGATACTCAGGCTGTCACGGTCGAAAATGATACAACTTCTCTTGATATTCTTAAAGACCTCAATAAGTCGCTCGTACAAAAGAAAAAAGAACAGTCCGACGAAATAGTTGACAGCGACTACTGGTGGTGTTTTCCGGGTCATCCTCCCGTTGAAAATGTTCACTCTTTCGAAGAAATAGACGATGAGAAGGTTTGCGCCGAACTTAACCGAAGGATAGATAAAGATGAATTCCCTGTTATAGAAATTCCCGACAATATCATGAAAACTCTGAGCATTCTCAATAATCCTGAATTTGATTTCGGGGATGTTTCGCATTTAATCAATCGCAGCCCGTCAATGGCCGGAGAGTTCATAAAGGTCATAAATTCATCGCTCTACAGCCGCGGGATAATAATACAGGACCTTAAGCTTGCACTTCCGCGACTGGGCAAGGAAAACGTAAAAGCACTCCTTTACATGTACTCCACAAAGATGTGTTTCGTGAATCATCCGCTTTTCAACAAGCTTGCTGAAAATATAGTTGATCACAGCTATGCGACGGCTATCATCGCCAGCTATCTGAGCCAGAGGTACTATCCCGATCCCGATGGGGCCTTTCTCGCCGGACTTCTCCACGACATCGGCAAGCTCGGCATACTCAAGGCAATATCCGAAACCTATAAGCTTCCTAAAAAATCTGACTTCGAGGTTAATCTCGAAATATTCGACAATATCCTGCCTGCTCTGCACGAAAAGGCAGGGCGCTTCCTGGCTGAAAACTGGAAAGTTAATAAAACAGTAATTTCCGCGATAGAACATCATCACGATTTCATGGATTGCGGCTTCGCTGAGGATGAACAGCTGGCATACCACCTCAGCGCCCTCGTGAATATCGCTGATACCATTGCCCGAATACTCGGCTACGGACAGAGGATTGACGCGGTTAACATATTCAGCCTTCCCGCGACAATCGACCTTTCAATTTCAAGAGATTACGAGGCGATATCTTTTCTCAATAATATTCCAGGGATAGTTACCTTCAAATCCCAGGAAAAGTAATTATATTATATTAGATATTTTTGATAAAAAGATGGGAGAATTCATGAAGGAAGGACTACGGGATATATGGGATTCCATTTATAAGTACTTCTTCGTGTCCGGCAAAAAGGCCGAAGAAAACCAAGAGAGGCCCGTCAAACACTATCAGCCCGTCATAGATCCTGCCGAACTCTCAGATACAGCGACAAAAATGTTCCAGGCAAGACCCAAAGAGGATGCCTCAACTGAAAAGATTGAGGAAGAAAAGCCCTGGTGGGATTTTGCGGGACATGCGGACTCGCAGGCGCCCGTATTCGATATCCTTCAGGATGACAGGATAGTCGAGGAGCTCAACAGAAAGCTTGACGCAGACGAGTTTCCGGTAATAGAGATTCCCAGCAACGTGATGAAGGCGATGAACATCCTCGACAAAAGGGACTTCGAATACGTTGAGATAACCGATCTTATCCGCCGCAGTCCGGCTATGGCCGGTGAATTCATAAAGGCCTTTAACTCCGCCCTCTACTTCAGAGGTGAAACGATAACAGACCTTAAGGTCGGCCTTCCGCGGCTTGGCAAGGAAAATATAAAAGCCATGCTCTACGTGTATTCCTCAAAGATGAATTTTTCATCAAATGTGCTTTTCAACACACTCGCCAAGCAGATAGTGGAGCACTGTTACACAACTGCGCTCATCGCAAACTATATCGGGCAGGATTACTATGCCAACCCGGAAGAGGCCTTTATCGCCGGACTTCTTCATGACATCGGCAAGCTCGGAATATTGAAGTCTCTCACCGAAACGTATGAGATGCCCGAAGAGATTGATTTCGAAATGACTGAAGACGTTTTTGATAACATCTTTCCATCTATCCACGAACGCGCCGGAGAGTACCTCGCCGGTAACTGGAAAATAAATGACAGTATAAAGTTTGCAATCAGGCACCACCATGATTTCAACACAATGGAGGGTGCCGATCCCGACATGGAGGAATATCATCTCTCAGCGCTGGTAAATCTAAGCGATTCAATGGCCAGAATACTCGGGTACGGCAGACGGATATCCAAGACAAATATATTTGAAACCGAGGCAGCTAAAACCATCTCCCTCGAAAAAAATAACCACACCATCGAGTTCATTGGAAATATTCCGGCAATGCTTTCCACTAAAGCAAAATAATATGACTAAGGAAAATAAAAAGAGAACCCGCTCAAAGCCACAGGCGTTGTTTTTTGTTTCTCTTCTGATTATTTTTGCTGCGGCAATATTATTTTCGTACCTTAATTTTAAAGAGTACGAAATTTTTTCCATCGAACAAGAAAGAAAAGAACTCTCAATTTTCGTAAGACTGATTGCCTCAAGGATAGAATCAGAACAGAAGGAAATGGTTTCTGATATTGAGGCCATCGCCGCGACTGAGGATATTATCGCATTTTTCAAGGGCGATATTCGGAATCAGCAGTATGTACACAAACTACTAAAGCTGCTTTCAACGGATATCGAGAGCTCTGTTTATTTTCTCGACTCGAAAGGCGTATGTATTGCACGGTTTCCCTACATCAAAGACAGGATAGGCCAAAGTTATCTGAACAAACCCGGCGTAACTGAATCATTGTCCACCGGCAAAACCACAGTGACGGATATATTTAACACCGACAGCGGGGTACCCTCTATTTCAATACTGATTCCCATACTTGAAAAAAATGGCCGCCCACTGGGCGTCATAAGGACCAATCTGCCTGGAGATAAATTCCTGCCGATACTGAAGCTTTCAAATATTCATAAAAACGGATGCATACAGTTAAGAGACTCTACGGGCAGATTAATATGCGGCCTGAATGAGATGGCAAGCTGCGGGAGGGCGAAATTTATAACCGCAAGGCTTCGCATCAATCTCGGCAAAACGTGGGAAATAAAGGCATGTAAAGAACAAAAATCATTTATGTCTGCATTCGATACTTTTTTCACTAATCACTTAATGATCGGGTTGATAGTGCTGGGACTAGTCGTGCTTTCGCTTGTAACCCTATTCCGGATCAAGGCAGAACAGCAGAAAACTATCATGCTGTCCGAAAAAAACAAAATACTTGACTGGAGCAAAAAACGCTTCCAATCCATGATAGAAAATTCCGGCGCGTATATATTATTGAAAGACAGAGAAGGTCGATTCCTTCTTGCCAATAAGAATTTTCTTGACCTGACCGGGCAGACCATGGAAAGCATAAAAGGCAAGACTAATTTTGATATTCTTCCCAAAGAAGTCGCCGAGTCGCTGGAAGAAAACAACCGAAAGGCATGGGAGGGAGAAGCCCCAACTGTCAATGAGGCAGAATTTGTCAACGGAAAATGGTTCCTCGTGTCACGATTCCTTATCCCCGACCCGAAAACAGGTTCCGATGCTCTTTGCATAATGACTTTTGACATAACTGAACTGAAGCAACACGAAGAAAAGCTTCGCATTGCGATGGAGGAGGCGGCCGCCTCAAACCAGGCAAAAGGTGAGTTTCTGGCCAATATGAGCCATGAAATAAGAACTCCAATGAATGGAATTATGGGAATGATGGAACTCCTCCAGAAAACAGAACTTACTCCAGAACAGCAGGATTATGTCGAGACCATCAGCAACTCGGCCGAGGCCCTCCTTCACCTGCTGAGCGATATTCTTGATTTTTCAAGGATAGAGGCAGGAAAACTCGCAATGCACAACAGCGATTTAGACCTACAGGAGCTCATTGATGAGACAGCCCGGCTCATGGCGCCTCAGGCACAATGGAAAGGAATAGAAATGATGGTGCATTATCCACAGAATGCTCCAAGATATTTCAATGGCGATCAGGGAAGGTTAAGGCAAATCCTTACGAATTTATGCGGTAACGCCATTAAGTTCACGCCAAAAGGCCACATATTCATAGATACAATATTTGTTTCAGGCGATGAGGGTTCGGCTCTGATGGAAATAAAAGTGGAGGATACGGGAATCGGGATACCCCCGAAAAAGCAGATGGGAATATTTGACAAGTTTACGCAGGTTGATTCCTCGTTGACACGTAAGTTCGAGGGCGTTGGACTGGGGCTTGCCATAACAAAGCAGCTCACAGAACTTATGGGTGGGCAGATATCCGTTGAGAGTACCGAGGGAAAGGGTACGGTCTTCACGGTAAGGCTAAATCTTAAAAAGTCGGATAATGTCCCTGTCGTTCTCCCCCCATCACTGGAAGGGAAGAAAGCCCTTGTAATAGACGACAATTCAATCAGCAGACGAATACTCACAGAGTACCTTGATACATGGCAAGCATTTGCCGCAGAAGCATCATCGGGAGCTGAAGGCCTGCTAAAACTCAGTGATGCCGCTAAAAACGGAAGTCCCTTCGATATAGTCCTGCTGGATCACCACATGCCAGAAATGAATGGGGAGGCAGTGGCTAGGGAAATAATAAAAATCCCGGAACTTGCCTCTGCTAAGTTGATAATGCTCTCATCATCATCAGAAATTTTTTCGCTGCCGTTAGCCGAGATCGGGGTATCCGCATATCATAAAAAACCAATCAGGGGGGCCGATTTATTCACAATCATCTGCAAGGCTTGCGGCAAAATTGTTGATAACGGCAGACCTCTTGCCGAAGCCGAAACAGAAAAAAAAGACAGTCCTAAAATCCGCCAGGGCGTATCCATCCTGCTCGCGGAAGATAACGAGGTAAACATTAAGCTTACCAAAAAAATTCTCCAGAAATTAGAATGCACAATCACAGTGGCAAGAAACGGAAAGGAGGCCGCGGCTCTTTTCTCATCTGGAAAATTCGACATTGTTTTCATGGACTGCCAGATGCCGCAAATGGATGGCTTTGAAGCCACTGCGGCGATAAGAGACATAGAGAAGGAGTCAAAAATGCATGCGATTCCTATTATTGCCATGACCGCACATGCGCTGGAGGGATACAGGAAGAAATGCCTCGCAGCCGGAATGACTGATTATATTTCCAAACCCGTAAAATTTAAATCCATGGAACAGCTGCTCCACAGATATTTTCCCGCTGATCCGGTAAAGGAAACCGAATCAGGAGAGAAGTGAGGTGCCCATAGATAATCTAAAAAAATATGGCACGCCTCCTTTTTCAACAGTACTCGTTCACGGTGGCCCCGGCGCGGCCGGAGAAATGGCTCCCGTCGCCAGAAGACTGGCTTATTCGGGCATTGCCGCCCTGGAGCCCCTGCAAACGGAATCGACTTTACGGCGACAGCTTGATGAATTGAAAGATTCTATAATTTCAAACGCCGAATGCCCCGTATACCTCATCGGTTTCTCATGGGGCGCATGGCTTTCCTTCATCCTTGCGGCGGAAAATCCATCGCTCGTAAAAAAACTCATCCTCATCGGTTCCGGAGTTTTCGAGGAAAAGTATGTTAAAAACCTCCATGAGACAAGATTGGCGCGTCTTTCAGCCGATGAAAAGAAAGAACTGGAAGTTATTCTCGATATATTAAAGGGGCCTGAGGATTCAGACAAAGATGCAGCATTTCAGCGCTTCGGCGCACTCCTTTCGAAAACAGACTCATTTTCGCCATGCGAGGACGGTGAAAAAAACGAAATAGACTTCAGCCCTGATATTTTTAACGGTGTGTGGCCCGAGGCCGCCGCTATGAGAAAAAATGGGATGCTCATGAAGCTCTGCTCAAAAATCAAATGCCCCGTTACCGCCATACATGGAGACCACGACCCGAGTCTCGCAGATGGCGTTCAGAAGCCGCTGGCCGCCAGTCTCCGCGAATTCAAATTTGTCCTGCTTGATAGCTGCGGACACAAACCCTGGATCGAACGTTATGCACGTGAACAGTTTTACGAGATACTGCAATCGGAACTCGAGGTTTTCTGATTTCTCAAACTAGATCTTCTTGAAAAAATACAACAGAAGCGTTATGACGGCAAGCAGGATGAAGCCGACTAGAATCACCTTTGGCAGAATCCCTTTTTCAACAAGTTCCCTTGAATCCTTCATCTCCATTGCCTTTTTCGCCTCTTCTCGCTGGTTTTTTTTGATTTTTTCCATTTCCTCAAGGTGTTGTTTTTCTTTTTCCTCGGGAGTGAGTTTCCTTGCTTCCTTGGGGATATATTCATGCTTTTTCGAGTGAGGTATTGCCGACTGCTTCTGCCCACGTCTTCCGCCTGATGCGCTTTTAATAGTCACTTTTATGCCGCCAATCGTATCAAGGTGAAGTCTTTTTGATATGGCTGACTCGGTTGAGACGACTAACTCTTCCTCTTTTTCCATAAATATCCGCTGGGTTTCAGATTGATTTGTCGGGCCGCTGCCTGCCACTGGGCCGCCTGAGGAATTTTCAGGAAAAAAGCCAACATCAGCCGGCGGAGTTGCATCCAGCTGTTTGTCCTCATCTTTTTTAAATTCGTCATCTTCGGGCATCATGATCTCCATATCGCTTCCCTGGAGCGGATAATATCACCTAAAAGCGTCCTTTTTTCAATAAAAAACCTGCGCCAGGTACTTAAATGTTCACCTGCTCACAAATTCACACGGAGCCTGAAAGAAAAAATTGATCGCGCGCAAGAAGTGCGGCTCCCATTGTGGTTGCCTGCCGATCAAGCGTGGATACCTTGACAATAAGGCTGTTTACAGCCCTGGGCATGCAGTTAAGAGTCAGGACTCTTTTGACTGCAGGCAGGAGTATCTTATCAAGGCCGGTAAGCCGACCACTCATGAGAATCACAGAAGGATTCAGAAGTGCAGCCACCGGAACAAGCGCAAGCCCTATTTTTTCAGAGATTTCGTAAGCTATCAAAGAGGCTGCCTTATCATTTTGATTCACGCATTTTATAAATTCTTCCAGTGAAAAGGAATCCGGATTGAGCTTTGTCTCTACGCGGCTGGATTTGAACTCGGATATCTTCTTCCGTATACCTTCTTCGCCGACAACGGCTTCGAGACATCCCCGGTTCCCGCACTGACAGAGGGGACCGTCGGGCATTATGGAGATGTGACCTATTTCCATTCCGCAGAAGGAATCTCCGGAGAAAAGCTTTTCGTCCTTTATGAATCCGGCTCCTATCCCCTGATCCAGTTCAATATGGAAAAGACTTTCCGGCGGATTATTGAACTGCTTATACTCAATATATGTGCGCGCCGAATTCGAAGGAACAAGCATGCAGCTCTTGGCAAATGAATTTGCGAACCACTCCCGTGTCTTGAGATTTGACCATCCTTTTATATTTACGGCTTTTACCGATATGCCGTCCCTGCCGTTCACCAGTCCCGGATCGGCAAAGCCCGCGGTCTTCGTTTTTGCCCAGACTGCGCCGCCCGAATCCGCCTTCAATTTCTCCATGACTTCAGTTATTTCAGAGAGGCATCGCTTTTCATCTTTTCCCGCTTCTGATTTTATCGAAACTGAGACGCAGACATTTCCTTCAGTGTCAATTATGACGCCAGAACAATAGCTTGTATGCAACTCTATCCCGATGAAATATCCAAAATCGGGATTGAGCTTCAGCGGCGAGGCTTTGCGCCCCGTTTTAAAACCTTTCCGCTCCGGCTCTATTATAATGCCGTCGTCCTTAAGCTCATCGACTATCGCAAAGAGCGTGGCGGGCCTTATATTGTGGAGCTTAACCAGTTCCGAACGGGTAAGCGCGGCTCCCGGAAAAAGGAGCTTTTTAAATATGCTGAGACCAATTGATTTTTTATCCGTCATTGCAGTAAACTTTTCATTATTATACTTTATTGTATCATATTGCTGTTGCAATAGGAGTTATACAGGCTTTTATAGATAAAACTTATTGATTTTTTGCAAAAAAGCAATTTAATAGACTATAAATAAACACAAAATAAAAGAGGACGGCATGAAAAATATCCTAATGGGCGAGATGACGGTTAAAGAAGTTCGCGAATACCTGACGAATGACAAGAAAACGATAATAGTTCCCTACGGCGTAGTGGAACAGCACGGATACCACCTCCCGCTCGATACTGATATAAGAAATTCCGAAATAATGGGTCGAAAAATTGCCGAAGAACTCGGATGTCTTGTCGCTCCGACACTCAACTACTGTTTTTCGGGCGGGATGCTTGAGGGAACGATAAACGTCAGGCCAAATACATTTGCAACCCTCATGTGCGAAATAGTTGAATCGCTTGCCCTTCAAGGTTTTGAAAATATAATCATCATCCCGGGCCACGGCGGCAGTGAGAGCCTTGTGAACTTGAAGGAATCACTGCGTGTCGCCAAGTGGCTCAATCGTGCGCTTGACAAGTGCCTGTTGATGTTCATACCGTTATGGGATTTTTCGCCAACATGGCTTAACCTATTTAAGAACAGGGACTTTCACGCCGGAAACGCAGAAACCTCGCTGATGATGCATCTGTCCCCTGAAGTCGTCAGAAAAGATATTGTGATGGACAGCCCCGAGATTTCTGAAATGATGCGTAATGATCCCGATTCTTTCCAGGTCAGGAGCCTTTTTACCGGCATGAAACACGAGATTCCCACGACTACCCAGAACCCCGAAATAAGGGTTGGTGTAATGGGTTACCCTGAAAGTGCTTCAGTCGAAACAGGACGCAAAATGTTCGAGGAAATCCTAGAGAATTCAGTAAGGGCCATACGTGAAGCCGTTTCTGGCGCCGAGGAGGCCAGAAAAACCGGGAAAATGATTGTCGACGACAAACTCGAAAAAATGAAGATACTCTCATTATGACAGTGAGGCCCCGGCTGGAGCGCCTGACTTGCAGTGCCGGGCGCAAGGCCGTACCAATTCCGAACAACAAGTGAAATTATGAACAGTGACTCAAGAAAAATGCTTTTTCTGGAAAAAGCGCGGGGCTTTTCCGAAATGTCTTGAAAACTCGCGCGAAAACTCATGTATCCTTGGATACCCCAGACGTTGCGCGATTTTGGTTATGTTCAGATTTGAAAACTGAAGCAGTCCGTGTGCTTCTGACATGCGTATTCCCTGAATCCACTTCATGGGGCTTGTTCCCGTAGCTTTTCTGCATGCCCTGACGATTGCGGAACGGCCCTTTCCGGACATCTCACAAAGTTCATCGATAGAGGGCCTGAATATCCCTTTTTCTCTGAGTTTCCTTTCCAGCCCCCACCACAAACCCGAACTTTCACCTTCTGATATATTAAGCCGAATTCTGCTTATTTGAACAAGAATTTCAAAGAGCGCGGAATAAATACCAAAAGTTTTCTTCTCGCTTTCAGGGAAGATTGAATATTCGTAGAGACAATCAAAAGCCCTCTGCAATGCGCCGCTTGAAGAAAAAACTCTCTTGTCACTGGGAAGCGGACTCATGGCTGGACAAATAAACCCGACAGAATAAAATGTGACATGTGAGGCGTCTCCGATTCCCTCGACGGGCTCCGACCCGTAATAGTACACGACATCTCCCGCCCTTACGCTGTGTTCCCTGCCCTCTGTGATAATTTTATATGAACCGGAAAGTATGAGATGCAACAGATGCCCGGGAGTTGAACGCGAGTGGGAATGGACATAAGGCTTTCTGTCAAATTTCCAGATGCCTATCACTTGCTCGACAGGACACCGTAACGAATCATAATGTCTAAATTTCAATAAAGTATCTGCCATATAAAATAGCGAAATAAAATTTACTCTCAGTATAAGGCATGTGACTGAAAAAGTCAAAAGACATGAACCGATTTGCGAAAAAAAAGAGTTTTTATGCTAAATACAAATCTGCTTTTAAATGTTATTATCTAAGAAAGCAACCAATAAAATGCGGAGTTTTACCATGACAAGACGCGAAAGACTTATGGCAACAATCAAAGGGCTTCCGATAGACAGACCCCCTGTCTGTTTTTATGAAATAGATGGTTACACGCAACACTCCGAGGACCTTGATCCATTCAATATTTTTTCGCATCCCTCATGGCGGCCGCTCCTTGAGCTTGCCAAAGAAAAAAGCGACAGCATAATCACTTATAATGTTCCTTTCGTCGGGGAATCCGCCGCATCCCAGTCAAATAACAAATCAGTGAAAAGTGAAAAATATTTTAAGGATGGAACATGTTTTCATAAAAGAACCGTCGATACCGGAGGACGGATATTGACCGAACTTACTCGCCGTGACACCGATGTAAATACCTCATGGGTCATCGAGCACCTGCTCAAAGATATTGACGATTTTAAGGCATGGCTGGAACTGCCGGATGCTGAACTTGCGGGGACTCCGGATACAAAAGCGGTAACCGCATTGGAAAAAAAAGTTGACGAGGCCGGAATTGTAATGTTCAACACTATCGATCCACTTGGCGCGACGGCGCAGATGTTCAGCATGGAGGAGTACACGGTAATAGCGATGACTGAACAGAAATTATTCCATAAGGCCCTGGAGAAGCAGGCTCGATTTATTTATCAAAAAGTTGAGGCTGTTGCGAAGGCCATGCCGGGTAGACTGTGGCGTATCTGCGGGCCGGAATATGCATCTCCACCCTATCTGCCGCCATATCTCTTTTATGAATATGTGGTAAAATATGTGAAACCGATGATTGACATTATTCATAAATACGGAGGGTATGCCAGGATCCATTCGCATGGAAGACTGAAGGATATTCTTGATTATATTGTTGACACCGGCTGCATGGGACTTGACCCGATAGAGCCGCCCCCACAGGGGGATCTGGAACTTGCTTATCTCCGGCAGAACTATGGAGATAAGCTGGTGCTTTTCGGAAACCTGGAGGCAAGCGACTTGGAAAATCTTCCAGCTGTGCAGTTTGAGAAAAAGATTATGAAAGCTCTTGAAGAAGGCAGTTCGGGAAAAGGACTGGGATTTGTTCTTATGCCATCCGCATGTCCTTACGGCAGGGTTCTTTCGCCAATTGCCATGAAAAACTATGAAAAGATGATTGAGTGTGCTGAAAAATTTGAACATGTTCTCTCTTCCGCTACCATCCCATAGGATGCAGTTCAAGGTATATTTGAGTTGTGCTTTCTTTTTTTGTAATTTCAAAAGACAGCCTTGATTCAATCATTTTGCGACAAAAAGCCTTTATTTATTAGGGACTCCTGCAGAAAAAAAATAAGCGGGAAGAAAAGCAGCTTGAAAATATAAATAAGGGCATTCTATTCGCAAGCTTGGATTTTTAGTCTATATTAATGTCCCGTAGAAATCGGTCGAAAAAAAAAGGCTCAAGAACCAAAAGGCTTTATACCTATACAATAAAGGAGAAAAGAGATGGATCATGGTCCGGCTGTAAAGTTGGGGACAGACAACGCGTCCCCGATCAAATCGAAGATAGGAGTAATCCTCTTTTTCGTCTATTTAATAATCTATTCAGGATTCGTGGCAATCAGTGTTTTTTCGCTTAAAACAATGGGGAATATTGTTTTTGCGGGAGTAAACCTTGCGATCGTTTACGGATTCGGACTGATTCTTCTCGCCATCATAATGGGGCTTATCTACAATGCGATATGTACGGCTTATGAGGACAAGCTTAACAAGCCAAAGCAGGATGAAAACACGGTGGTTAAATGATTTATCATGCCAATTTTACCGCTATAGTAATTTTTGTAATTTTTGTAGTTTTTGTAATCGGCCTGTCCAAATACTTTGCGTCCAGGACACGCTCTTCCGAAGGCTATTTTGTTGCCGGAGGACAGATCAACTGGGGTGTGAACGGAATTGCTTTCGCCGGCGATTATCTCTCAGCTGCGTCTTTCCTTGGCATATGCGGAATGATTGCGTTTCAAGGCTATGACGGATTCCTTTATTCAATAGGATACCTTGCTGGCTGGGTGGTCGCGCTTTTTATTGTCGCGGAACCCATGAAGCGTCTGGGGAAGTACACATTCACCGATGCCCTTGACTCAAAATTCAATTCCAAAAGTATTCAGCTTATGGCTGCCATAAGCACGCTTATCGTCTCCGTGTTCTATCTGATTCCGCAAATGGTCGGAGCTGGCGCTCTTGTAACTCCGCTGCTTGGGCTTCCCCAATGGGTCGGAGTGGTAATGGTGGGAGCCATCGTCACGATAATTGTTGCGACAGCCGGAATGGCGTCCACGACTTATGTGCAGTTTATTAAAGGCGGATTGCTTATTGTCTTTTCCTCCGTACTGGTCTTTCTCGTCTTGAAAAATGGATTGAACACCACGCCCTCCAAGGACTTCCATAAATATGTGACACTGCAGGCCGCGGTGGACAAAGACGGAAATGTGGGACTAAAGGGCGAGAACTCTCCTTACAAAATCAATTCGCAGTACAAACAAAGCAACAATACATTTGTAAGTCTGGCAAATGAGGCGGGGATTCTTACCTGGTGGCATCTGACAGAAAAAGGGGGACAGGCGTTTCTTGACGAGGCTCAGTCAAAAACCGTACTTGAGGATGGCAAGGTTCTCTACAATGGAGAGCCCAAGGAGGCAGGCAAATTTAAATCTGTCGGCCGTTTGAGCAAAATTATCATGGACGGCAAAGAAGTTGAAAAAACAGGATCTCTTGGTCCATTCAAGTTTCTTGCGACCATAAATAACAGCACCGTTGTTATTTATAAAAAGACTCCAACGGCAATCACTGACGGACTCAATAAGGTCACCGTCTGGTATCCCGAAGAAATTCCCGGATCAAAAATGATGAAGCCCGGAGTGAAATTCAAAATTGGAAGCAACAAGTGGATAGACAAGCTTAACTTCATCTCGTTGATGTTGGCGTTATTTTTCGGAACCGCCGCATTGCCGCATATCCTTATAAGGTACTACACCGTGCCGAGTCAGAAGGACGCGCGCAAATCAACGATTGTCGCCATCGTCGCCATCGGATTCTTTTATATCCTTACTCTTTTCATGGGAATGGGAGCTATGGCTTATGGCGTGCTTGACGTGGAAAGCAGCAATATGTCCGCCCCATTGCTTGCCAAGCATTTTGGAGCAATATTGTTTTCCATAATATCAGCCATAGCTTTTGCAACCGTTCTGGGAACCGTGAGCGGATTGATAGTCGCGGCTTCCGGCGCCGTGGCGCATGACTTGATGGACAATTATTTAGACATCAAACTCACGGACAAAGGGAAAGTAAAGGCGGGCAAAATAGCAGCCATAGCGGTTGGATTTGTAGCCATAATACTTGGAATCCTATTCAAGGGAATGAACGTTTCATTTCTCGTTGGCTGGGCATTCGCAGTGGCGGCTTCCGCAAACCTTCCGGCGATTCTGATGTTGCTTTTCTGGAAGAAAACGACAGCCAAGGGCATTGCCGCCTCTATACTTGTAGGTATAATCACGGCCGTTGGAATCATTCTTTTGTCGCCAAGCATGTGGGAAAAATATGGACTGGACCCGGCAAACGCACCATCGCCGCTCGACAACCCGGGCATTATCTCGATCCCGTTGAGTTTTATCACTCTTGTTATTGTTTCTTTGCTTACACAGAAAGACAACAAGAATCTTGTTGAAGAAAAAACGGACGCAGTGAAGACTGCGGTCGGATAAGCGCATTTTGCAAAGTTGCGGCGGCTAACGCCGCAGCTTTTTTATTCCTGAAGGCCTCGGGGAAATAATTGTGGATAACATTAAGCCGAGCCGAATTGACAGGGACGCTTAAATGAGAGAAAAAAACGCAAATCTGGAAATGTTCAACTTCTTCCTGAAGATAGTTCTGCCTGTATTGCTGACGGTCGTCCTTTTCGCAGTATCTGTTTTTGTTGTCATTATTCCCGCTTTTAAAAACAAGATAATGGACGACAAAAAAGAAATGATCCATGAGCTAACCGACACAGCATGGAGCATTCTGGAAGAGTCGGAGGCAATGTATAAAAGTGGAGAAACAAGCTTAGAAGAAGCAAAGCAAAGGGCCATATTTCGCGTACAGGCTCTACGCTACGGAAACTCGCGCAAAGACTATTTCTGGATCATTGATATGTCCCCCAAAATGATATCTCACCCCTACAAGCCAGAACTCGTGGGCAAAGACCTGACCAACTACCAGGATCAGGCACACAGGAAGCTTTTTCTTGAATCGGTGAACTTGGTGAAAAAAAGCGGAAGTGGTTTTATATCCTACATGTGGCAGTGGAAAGATCAGCCGCAAAGAGTGGAGCAAAAACTGTCATATGTGAAAGGCTTCAAACCTTGGGGATGGATTCTTGGCACCGGAATTTATCTTGAGGATGTTAAACAAGAGATTTCCTTGATGACAAACCGAATATTCGCAATTTCACTGGGAATCATGGGATTTGTTTCATTGCTTCTCTTTTTTGTGGCGCAGCAAAGCTTGAAAATAGAGCGTGAAAAAGAATCGGCAAAAGAAGGATTGAGGGAATCGCGTGAAAAATACAAAGCTCTGGTGGAGGCATCTACTGAAGGATTGATAATGTTCCTTGAGGGACGATTTTTCCATTCCAACTTGGCCTTCCTTTCCATGATGGGATACTCCGCAGCCGAGCTGGAGAAAATAAACTTCGGTGAAATAATATCTGGCACTGGCGACAATTATTTTGAGTCTCTTTTTGAAGGAGTGGAAGTCCCGGAGCAATGCGAGACGCGGCTTAAAAGAAAAGACGGCTCTTTTTTTGATGCTATTCTTTCCAGCACCGTCATATCTTTTGCGGGGAAAAAGGGGTTTGTCTCTATTGTTAAGGATGTCAGCGGTCAGAAACAGATTGAACAGAAAAAGCTGGAAGAGGAAAGAGAACGCCTTATTACAGAGCTTCAGACGGCTCTGTTTTTTCTGCACCAGCCATTAAAATGCTGCCTTAAAGAAGTCGCTTCCTGCAGGAAAAACTCATCCATTAAAGACGCCGCGCAATTGATGAGGAAAAGACAGAGCACGTGCTTGCTTCTTGAATCTGAAAACGGAGATTTTGCGGGAATCGTGACCGATAATGACATGTCAGGGGTCGTTGCGAAGGGAACAGATGCCCACACGCCGATAAGTGAAATCATGAGTTTCCCTCTTGTCTCCATTTCCAATCAGGCTCTTGTCCTTGAAGCCGCCATAGAAATGCAGGAAAAAGGAGTGGACCATCTCGCGGTTAGGGATAAAGACGAAAAAATCATAGGCATTATCGGCAATAACGAGCTTTTACAGGTGCAAAGGTACTCTCCCGCAGCAACACTCCATGAAATCGAAAAAGCTGAAAACGCGGAGGAAATAATTTCCACACGAGACAAACTGCCTATCCTGGTAAAAGCGTTAATAGATTGCGGAGCGGACACAAAAAGTATTACTAAGATCAATTCAGAAATTTCAGACCTTATACTCAAAAAATTTATAACCTTTGCCATTAAAGAATTGGGCAAGCCGCCAGCGCAGTTTTCATTTATGGTAATGGGCAGTGAAGGAAGGATGGAGGAAACACTTTTAACCGACCAGGACAACGCGATAATCTACGAGGATGTCCCGGCAGAGGACAAGGAAATAGTGGAAATATATTTCAAGAAGTTAAGTGAAATAATCTGTGAATGGCTTGGAAAAGCGGGCTACAAAAAATGCGAAGGCAACATCATGGCAACCAACCCAAAATGGCGTTGCTCACTTTCTGAATGGGAAAAATATTTTACCGAATGGATAACGGCGGCAAGTCCCCAGCACCTACTTGAATTCAATATTTTCTTTGACTTCAGAAGCATATATGGCGGGAAACAGCTGACAAATAGCCTTAGGCAGCATATTGATGAATTGCTGGCTATCACACCCCAGTTCTTTCTGCACCTGGCTCAGAACTGCCTTCTCTACAATCCGCCAGTCGGCATGTTCGGTAAGATTTCCGTAAAGACAAAGGGACAACACGCAGAGACATTCAGCGTAAAAGAAGCAATGAAGCCGATTATAAATTTTGCCAGAATCTATTGTCTGAAAAACAAGATTGACATAACAAACACTCTTTTCAGGCTTGACAAGCTGCTTGAGAATGGCCTAATATCAGAATCCACACATCAAGAGGCGGTTCAGGTCTATAACTTTCTGATACAACTTCGTTTCAAGCATCAGGTACTTTTAATCGAAAGCGGAAAAGAACCGGACAACTACATAAATCCCAAAAATCTGACCGCCGCTGAACTCGATATTTTGAAGGAAGTCTTTTCCCAGACAGCCGCGTTCCAATCTAAATTAAGCTTTGATTTCAAAGGGGCGGCATAGATGAAAATTGCCACACACAAAAAAGTGACTCTGGAAAAATTCGGAGTTGAAGCCGCAGATATTCACGAATGGATAGACGGACTTTTTGACCACAAGAGCTTTAATGAATTTTGCCGGACGGGAGTGCTGGCAGGCTTCAATCCTTATGAACACAGAAAATACCGTCATTGCAAGGAAGCCGTCGAAGAAGCCATCGAAATTTTTAAGGACAGGTATACCGAGGACATCATAAGAAAAGTTTTTGAATCCCACGTAAGAGAAGATTATTTTGGTTATTACCCATCAATTGATGATTTCGGAAAAGAAAAATTCCTCAAAAAATACCATATTTACTGAGGGAAGGCGCACGGAAACGTCGGGTTGTGCCTAAAAATGTGCATGTAAATGTAAATGCGAGAACGCATGCTAAAAAAGGGCAAGGCGCACGCACAGAGCTAGGATTCCTTCAACTGTGCCATGTTCATAGCTATGCATAATCGCAATTGTGTTTCAGAAAAACCTTTAACCCCGTTGAGACGGCGCTGATCTTTTTTTTCAAGGAATTACTTTATTTCTCGTTTGAAATGTGAAATTACCGTGTTAATATTAGTGTTTATTCGTTGAAAATAATCTTTTAATGGAAATATAAATTTTATATAAATTTAGGAGACTTAAATGGGTACGGTAAACAAAGTCGTTAGTATCGTGATCCTAGTGCTTGCGCTCGGCGCCGCGGCAATGTCATTTCTCCTCGGGAAAAAGCGGGAAGTTCTCGTTACCGGATGGGACAAAATGGCCGGATGTATAAATCAGACAGCCACCAGCCTTGACGCCGGCAGCGACACAAAATACGCCCAAAAGCTCCAGAAAATGAATCTATCCCATACCAAATTTGAAGACCTTGACAAAGTTCTCCCCGAACTCCCGAAACAGGCAGAAGCGGTCATTATGCAACGCGACTCTATGGCGGTGGCTATGAAAGAAATCGCCACGACCCTCGAGCTTGAAGGAATCGCCGAGGCTGACGCGATGAAGTCAGTCAACGGCTACTCAACTGGAAAAGATAAGCTCCTTGAACTCGTTAAAAAGTCTCAGGAAAGAAACAACGGAGTGATACAAGGCTTCGTTACATCCTGCAATAAGATTGGCGTAAAGGCCAGCGCTTCCGAGCTCAAAGACTTTGAAAAGTACAAAGATCCCGTCAAAAATTTTGATGCTAAAGTTACCAAGATAAACAAGCGGATGACTTCATACGAGTCACATATAGGTCAACTCGCCTCCGCAGTCGGAGCATCTTCCCCCACTCTGGGCGGTGATGATTTTGAAACATCCCTCAAAGATACGGTTACCGCCGCGGAAGCTCTTATGAACAATTTTGAGCAGACGAAAAAAGACCTCATGAACGAAAAAGACAGGACAAAGACAACCGAGGTAAAACTCGAAGAAAGAGAACAGAAAATAGTCTCTCTCGAAAAAGCCGTTTCAACTAAAGGCAACGAAATAGATGGTCTCAAGAAGCAAATTTCGCAGCTTTCCGGAAGCGGCGAAGGCAATAAAGAAGATATAACAATTCTTGAAGACGGCGACCCGCGTCTTCTCAAATACCTCAAGGGTAAAGTCGTCGAAATGAATGACAAATGGGATTTTGTCGTAATCGATCTGGGCAAACACACGAAAGTCAAACAGCAAGTCGGAAAGAGAGAGATTGACAATGTAGTCATGCTGCCGGCCAATGAAGAAATGGTTGTTGCTCGTGACCTTGGTACCGACAATCAGTTCGTGGGTAAGATAAAAATAACAAAGGTTTATGATAATTGCGCCATTGCAAATGTTCTCCCCAACCCTAAAGGGTCATCCGCAGTTAAAATCGGCGATACCGTCTACTTCAGCGAAGATGCCATAACCGGTATTCTTAAGAGCAAAGAGGTAAAAAAGGTCGAGGAAAAGAAACCGGAAGAAGACAAAGCGGAACCGAAGAAGGAAGAAGAAAAAGAAGAGAAGACAGAAGAATCATCTTCCGACGATTCCTCCTCTGAAGCTGCCGAATAAAACTATTGTATCGGAGAAAAAACATGCTTAAAACAAAATTGCCGATGATTACTTCAATACTTTCGATGATTGCGCTCCTGGCGGCTATCGTCTTCCAGGTCATGGAAATGCAGAACGGCGGACTTTTCTAAGGTTGAACTCATGAAAATTACCAATGCTATTGTGTGTGTGTGCGTGTGCGTGTTCATGGGCATGCTCCTGGCGCTCTCCGGCTGCCAGAATAAATACGAAAAGAGCGGCATCAGTCCGCTACCTCAAAACAGACCTTCCTCATGGGAAAACGATGGGTACGGCGGCGCAAACAACTAATGGATTAGTTGACTTAGCCGACCTTCTGATTCAAGAATTTTACCAAACCTCTTGCAGCAATATCAACTCATTAAGTTATGTACGAAAATTCCGTTGACGATCGTGGCGACGGGGCGGCCTTTGACTTTACAGCCGTGGAACGGGGTGTTCCTAGACTTGGAAAGGAACCTTTCCTTATCAATCACAAACTCAGTTTCAGTGTCTATGATTGTAATGTCGGCGGGCATCCCTTCATTCAGGGTTCCGATATCAAGCCCCAGGACTTCGGCAGGGCCCTTCGTCCATTTGGAGATCAATTCGGAAAGCGTGAGATACCCTTTGTGGTAAAGTTCGGTAAGACAAATGGATACTGCCGTTTCGAGACCGACAATCCCGAATGGGGCATAGTCGAATTCCACAAGTTTTTCGGTTTCGGTATGAGGAGCATGGTCAGAGGCGATAACGCTTATCGTACCATCCTTCAAAGCTGCGATAATTGCCTGGCGGTCATCCTCGGACCTGAGTGGCGGGTTCATCTTATAATTGGTATCGAAATTTTTCACACACTCATCGGTTAACGCGATATGATGGGGAGTGGCCTCGGCGGAGATCATTATGCCCCTTCGCCTGGCATTTCTCACGAGTTCTATGCTTTCCCTGGCACTTATATGCTGTATATGGATTTTCCATCCCGCCATTCTTGCAAGGATAACATCCCTGGCAACCATCATTTCTTCGACTGCCGATGTAATTCCGCGCATGCCGAGGATAACGGACCAGTACCCATCGTGCATCACTCCGCCGCTCATTAGGATTTCGTCCTCGCAATGGTCGAGTATGGGAAGGTTGAATGATTTTGAGTATTCGACGAGGTGACGCATAATTTCATGATTCTGAACGCATTTTCCGTCATCAGAAAGTGCGACTACGCCCGCTTTTTTGAGTCCGCCGATTCCCGCCATTTCCTTGCCTTCGCTGCCCTTTGTCATAGCGCCGACTGGAAGTACCTTGACAACGCCTTCCCGAAGGGCATGCGCCCTGATGTATTCGATGGACGCCGGGGTATCCGCGACGGGCGAAGTATTAGGCATAGGAAGGATGCTGGTAAAGCCTCCGGCGGCAGCGGCGAAAGTGCCGGTTGCTATTGTTTCAGCCGCGGTTTTCCCGGGCTGGCGGAGGTGCACGTGCATGTCGATAAGACCAGGGGCGACAATAAGACCTTCTGCCATAATTGTTTGAGCGGACGAGGGCACTTCTGCGACATCCGCGACAAAGCCGTCCATGATCCCGATATCCCTTATTTCGTCGATACCACGAACAGGATCGATAAGTCTGCCGCCTTTTATTATCCAGGAATTTTTCTCAGTCATTTTTCAAGCACCCCGCAACTAGAAACAACACCGCCATCCTGACTGCAAGCCCATTTGTAACCTGTTCTAGAATAACAGACTGGCTGCCATCAGCGATAGAAGAGTCGAGTTCAACGCCTCTGTTTATCGGCCCCGGATGCATTATAAGAGCGTCCGGCTTAACATATTTCATGGTCTCCTTGCTCAATCCGAAGACGTTGGAATATTCATTTATACTGGGAAAGAATCCGGCTCTCTGGCGCTCGTGTTGGATGCGGAGAAGATTTATAACATCTGCGCCCTCAACGGCCTCCCGCATATTGTGGCAGACCTTTACGCGGTCTATTTTGGCGAATTCGCGAGGTACCAGGGTAGCTGGCCCCGCGAGAGTGACATTCGCCCCGAGGCTCAGCAGGCCCCAAAGGTCGCTTCTGGCCACACGACTGTGAAGTATATCGCCTATGATTGAAACATTCAGTCCTTTTATCTTGCCCTTTTTCTCCCTAATCGTAAAGAGGTCGAGGAGTGCCTGCGTCGGATGGCTGTGAGCGCCGTCGCCTGCATTAATGACGCCTGATTTTACTCGGCTGGCGATGAAATTAGGAGCTCCGGCTGCGGAGTGACGCATCACGATGAGGTCAACCTGGAGGGCTTCTATGTTTTTCGCTGTATCGAGTAGTGTTTCGCCCTTGGAAATACTGCTCGATGAAGCGCTTACGTTTATTATATCCGCGCTGAGGCGCTGCTCTGCCAGTTCGAACGAAATCCGAGTTCTGGTGCTGGGTTCGATAAAAAAATTAACTACGGTTTTACCTCTCAGTGCCGGGACTTTTTTGACTTTGCGCTGAGATACCTTTTTGAATTCCTGAGCCGTATCCAGGATCAAGTTTATTTCCCAGTCGGAAAGGTCCTCCAGGCTGAGAAGGTCTTTTCTTGTCCAACGCTGTTCCATAAAAAAACCTTATTTATCTGTTCATTGGCAAACGTTCAATCTCAACGACAAGGTCGGTACCTTCGTACTCCTCCCATTCGACTTCAATTTTCCTGTCCGGCGGGACAGAAAAAGATACTATTCCCGTATAATCCGCACTTATCGGATATTCTCTTGAGCCGCAGTCAAGAAGGACAGCCAGTCTTATAAGATCCGGCCTGCCGTAATCGGTCACGACGTCAAGCGCTGCTCTGATTGTGCGTCCTGTCTGGAGAAGATCATCTACAAGAATAATGATTCGCTCATTAATATCAAACGGGATATTGGTTTCCCTTATCACCGGAAGTGCTTTTCTCATTCCGATATCGTCACGGTGCATGGTTATATCGATTGTACCTGACTCGAGGTCCTTGCCGGTAATGGCCTTAATTTCAGCGAGGAGCCTGGCACTGAATGGGATACCATTTTTCTGAATGCCCAGAAATGCGAGAGAATCAAGTGACTCTGCCGGGAATTCGGAAATTATCATGCGTGCCACGTCCGTTACGGCGGCATCCATTTCCTTTTTAGCGTAAAGGATTCGCTTAGGACTCTCTTCTTCCATAGAAATTCCTTCACAATTTTAAAAGCTAAAGATAGCAAAGTTTCTGAAATTTTCACGGGCCGATCCTGAAAAATAATGAAATTAATAAGCTTCCTGATTAAAAACGGACTCGGCTCAGGGGAACATGGTGGCACATGAAAAAATCTCAGTATGAAAAGAATAAATTAGGACGTTGAGTGATTTGTTTTTTCGGGATTCAAATGGATATTACATGATATTAATTGTCTGTCACGTTACTATTCATATTTTCCGGAGGAATCATGACGAAGCATATTTTTGTAACCGGCGGAGTTGTTTCATCGCTGGGAAAAGGGATAACCGCCGCATCAATAGCGATGCTGCTCAGGAGCCGCGGCTACAGGGTAAGCATGCAGAAACTTGACCCATACCTGAATGTTGACCCGGGTACAATGTCGCCCTACCAGCATGGCGAAGTCTATGTTACCGATGACGGAGCGGAAACAGACCTTGACCTTGGGCACTATGAGAGGTTCGCGGGGATAACATGTTCAAAGGCGAGCAATTTTACGGCGGGCCGAATTTACAGCACTGTGCTTTCAAGGGAACGGGAGGGCGGCTACCTAGGCGGGACAGTACAGGTCATCCCCCACGTAACCAATGAGGTAAAAGTATCAATGCTCGCGCTTGACTCAAAGGATGTCGATATCGTTATAAACGAAATCGGCGGTACGGTCGGCGACATTGAGTCGCTGCCGTTTCTTGAGGCGATACGTGAGCTCCGGCAGGAGTTGGGCTTTGAAAATGCGCTTTCGATACATCTGACGCTCATTCCCTACATAAAAGCTGCGGGCGAAATGAAGACCAAGCCGTCCCAACAGTCGGTGGCGCTGCTCCGAGAGATTGGGATAATCCCCGACATTCTGGTCTGTCGTACGGAACGCTCTATGGAGGAAGAGCACAAGGTAAAGCTGGCACTCTTCTGTAACGTAAAACGTGATTTGGTGTTTGAGGAAAAAGATGTAGAAAACTCCATATACGAGGTACCAGTCGAACTTGCGAAACAAGGAGTAGACAAAGCAATCCTCAGACTTATGGGGCTACCCGAAAAAGAACTTGAGATCAGCAGTTGGGAAAAGATGGTGCATACCGTCATAAATCCAGCCGAAGGCTTGGTCAACATCGCAGTGGTCGGCAAATATATAAGCCTTCGCGACGCATACAAGAGCATTTACGAGGCCCTCGCGCACGGAGCAATCGCAAACAGCGTAAAAGTCTGCATAAAAATGATAGAGGCCGAAGATATTGAAACAAAGGCAGGCAGAGAACTTTTGAAGGATATACACGGGCTTCTTATCCCGGGCGGCTTCGGCGACCGCGGCGTGAACGGAAAGGTACAAGCAATAAACTACGCTAGGACTAACAGGATACCGTTCTTCGGAATATGCCTCGGAATGCAGTGCGCGGTCATTGAGTTCGCAAGAAACGTCCTCGGATATAAGGACGCGGACAGTACTGAGTTCAACATCAAAACAGAACATCCGGTAATCGACCTTATGGAAGAGCAGAGGAACGTCACGGCAAAGGGCGGAACAATGCGTCTAGGCTCATATCCATGCATGCTGACTCCGGGAACAATTTCCGAAGGCGTCTACGGTTCCGAAAAAATCGATGAAAGACACCGCCACCGTTACGAATTCAACTCCGCCTTTAAAAACGATTTTGAAAAGGCAGGCCTCACGTTTGCCGGAATGTCACCGGACGGAACACTTGTCGAAATCGTTGAAATAAAAGATCATCCTTGGTTCGCCGCATGCCAGTTCCACCCGGAATTCAAGTCAACCCCACTGAAGGCCCATCCGCTTTTCAAAGGATTTATAAAGGCCGCAATGACCAAAAGGGATAAAGGCGATTGATGGAAGATAAAGCACTGGGTGCGTTTCTGAGCTATCTTGCCAATGAAAGGCAGGCCTCAGAACATACCCTCGACAGTTACCGCATCGACATGATCCAGTTTGCGGAACTTGTGATGGAGGTAAAAGACGGCTCCGCCGAATGGAACAATGTAAGCATCTACGATGCAAGGAAGTTCATACTCGCGCTCCAGGAACTGAAAGAGGCCCGTACATCAATTCAGAGGAAGATTTCGGCAATGAGATCGTTCTTCAGGTTCCTCGTCCGTGAGGAATTCGTAAAACAGAACCCGTTCATCGGACTTACATCTCCAAAACGAGAACAGAAACTCCCCAAGTTCCTGACAGTTGACCAGATAACAAAGCTCCTCGACGCGCCCACGGCATACTGGAAAGACGCCGCCGAAAAAGGAGTCGCGAAAGACGAAAACCATGCTGTTCTCGCCGCGGCAAGGGATTCGGCGATACTGGAAACCATCTACAGCGGCGGAATGCGAATAAGTGAAGCGGCGGGCCTGAACATAGGCTCAATAGACCTCATTTCAGACGTTGCAAAGGTGCGCGGCAAAGGTAAAAAAGAACGTATATGTGCGCTGGGCAAACTTGCGACAAGCGCCATAAACCGTTATCTAAAAATAAGAAGCGCATGGACTTCAGATTCAAGAAGGGAGTCGCCATTATTTATCAATCATGACGGGGGACGGCTCTCCGTCCGATCAATACAGCGTTCGCTCAAGAGCTATCTTACAATGGCGGGACTGCCCCGGGACCTGACGCCTCACAAGCTCAGGCATTCATTTGCGACACACCTGCTGGACGCTGGTGCGGACCTTAGAAGCGTACAGGAAATGCTCGGACACGCAAATCTTTCAACCACTCAAATTTATACACACGTAAGCTCGGAAAGATTGAAGGCCGTCTACGCGAAGGCGCATCCCCGCTCGGGCTCAAAAAAGCTGGACGACGCCGATTAAGATTGTCTTTGACGCTTCTTCAGCTATATTTATTGGAATCCGCATAATAAAGAAAGGCTGGATATCTGCATGACTGTTATTTTGCTGCTCTTCGGACTCGTAATGCTTTACTACGGCGCGGAATTCCTTGTAAAAGGAAGTTCCCACCTCGCATTCAAACTGGGGGTCACACCGCTTCTTATCGGTCTTACGATAGTCGCGTGCGGAACAAGCATGCCGGAATTCATAGTAAGCCTTGAGGCAGCCGCCACCGGCAAGGGCGACATAGCGGCAGGGAACGTCATCGGTTCAAATATATGCAACATTGCCCTCATTCTCGGACTTGCTGCCCTTATTGCCCCGCTTAAAGTCAAAAATCAGCTTATAAAATTCGACACGCCAGTCATGATATTCGCGACGTTGCTCTGCTGTTCTTTCCTGATGAACGGAACAATCGGGCGTTTCGAGGCCGCGACGATGTTTGCTCTTTTTATCGCTTATACCCTCATAAATATAAGAATGGCGCGTATTCAGAACATCAAAGGAAAAGATGTTGCTGACGAAGCTGAGATTGATTTCAAAAATGAAAAATCCCTTCTGGCAAGAAGTGTGCCATTGCAAATAGTCCTCATTATCGCAGGACTGCTGATTTTGGTTGGCGGCTCGGAGTGCCTGATAAGAGGGGCTGTAGAACTCGCGCGCTGGCTCGGCGCCAGTGAAGCAGTCATCGGTCTTACCATAGTCGCTATCGGAACAAGCCTGCCCGAACTCGCTACTTCGGTAGTCGCGGCCATAAAAAAGGAAGCAGATATCGCCATAGGTAATATCGTAGGTTCGTGCATCTTCAATATTCTGGGAATACTTGGATTTGCCGGGATGATTGTCCCGATAACTGCGCCTGGAATAAACAACATGGACCTTTTCACCGTGGCGGTTCTAGCTTTGCTGCTGCTTCCATTTATGTGGACTAAAAAAAATATCAGCAGAACAGAAGGAGCTGTTTTCCTCAGCATTTACGTGCTGTACATAGTGACACTGACCGTGCGTGGCTAGTTGAATCCTTTTCTGATTTTCCGGCAGGAATCCTTTTCCGCAAGAGAGGTATAAAGAAGGCTCGTTTCGACGAGTCCCGACTTTTTTATTCCGTCGACGAGATTGACAAGGGCGCGCCCCAGCTCCTTGCGGGGAAAACGCATCGTAGTAAGCTCCGGCGAGACCGGATAAAGTTCGGAAATATCGTCAATACCAGCTATGGAAAGATCACCAGGCACATTTATTCGCAACGCCGAAGCCGCTTTCATAACACCAATCGCACGCATATCGCTTGAGCAGGAAAGAGCAGTTATGCCGGGATTTGATCGAAGAAAATCTTCGGCCGCAGCGGCGGTACCCTCAATGGAACCTTCTTCGAAAATCAGGACGCGCGACGCAGGACACTTGAGTGCGGCCTCCCGCATCGCTTTGCGAAAACCCTTATAACGATGGCTGGCTAGAGCTCCGCCGACAAAGCCGATCTCCTTATGGCCTAATCGTATAAGATATTTTGTAATTGTATAGGCTGCGTGTTCTATATCGACCCAGAGCTGATTTATTTTCCTGTTTTGCTTTTCGTGCCAGCAGTATACGGAATATGGGACGTTTTTATTTATGCAGCGCTGTATCATGTCCTCATATATATTATAGCAGGAAAAGATAAAGACGCTTTCCCTGGGACAATCAATAATCGATTCGATGTATGTTCTATTGTCCAGATTTCCACCAGACGGAATAATATTTACAAAGTATCCTCTTGAATAGGCCTCGCCCAGTACGCCCTCCAGAATATCCTTGCTTACAAACCAATTTGCGGGACTGGAACATGGACTGAATATATCGTTGTCCCGAACAATGTAGTTAAGTACCTTAAGACCCGCACGAAGCTCCTGATCTTTTTTTACCGCGGAGACGAAGAGTCCCTTTCCCGGCACACTGTATATCAATCCCTCGTTAAGAAGCGCTTCCAACGCCCTTGTCACGGTGGCTTGACTCACGGAATAAGCGTCCATAAGCTTTCTTACGGTATGGAACTTATTATTCTTGAAGGCTTTTCTTTCTATTTCCGAACGCAGAATATCAAGGAGCTGCCTATGCTTCGTCGCGCTGTTTATACTTTTTTTTTTCATAATTTTTCGAAAACTTGTTGAAATTGCATCGCGTATCGATACAATATATTAAAATGATAACAAACAATTCAAAGGAGAAAATATATCATGAAAATAAATTTTCAAACACGTCTCCTAAGTTCCCTAACTAAAGTTTTCGGCGAGGAATCTCTTCCTGACACCGAATTTAAAAATGGTTCCGCACTGCTGGGCGAGGTATACTCATTCCAACTGGCATACTATAGCGACCGCATGATTAAAGATATAGGCGTTTCAATCGATTCGCCGCTGAAAGACATTGTACAAATAAGAGCGGTCGAACTGGCCCCATGCAATGTGGCCTCAAATCTCTTCGACGACAACTTCCTGAAAAAAAGCGCTGGAATGTACCCTGACATATTGAATGACTTCGAGAAAACGCAAGTCGTTCCATGCCAATGGCGCAGCCTCTGGATTACCGTGAATATACCGTCCTCGTACAAAGCCGAAATATATAAAATAAAAATATCCCTCAATTTCGAACTCCCCGAAGGCCCCGTCACAAAAAGCGAAGAGTTCGCTCTTGAAATAATAAATGCCGCGCTGCCGGAGCAAATATTAAAGCATACCGAATGGTTCCACAGCGACTGCATAGCGACACGTTACAACGCGGAAGTCTGGAGCGAAAAATACTGGACACTCGTCGAGAAATTCGTTAAAAACGCCTCTGAGCACGGGATAAATATGATATTGACCCCGCTCTTCACTCCGCCACTGGATACTAAAGTCGACGGTGAAAGGCTGACAGTTCAACTCGTTGATATAGAAAAAAAGGCTGATAAATACAGTTTTGAGTTCAGCAGACTCACACGCTGGATAGATATGCTCTTCCGCAACAATATAAAATATATCGAGTTCTCGCATCTCTTCACACAGTGGGGAGCTGGACACGCACCAAAAATAATAGCCAGGGAAAACGGCGTTGAAAAGAAAATATTCGGATGGGAAACCGATGCGGCTGGAGACGATTACAAAAATTTTCTCGCCCAATTTCTCCCGGCACTCAGAAGATTCATCAGAGAAAATAAACTCGAGTCAATCTGCGTATTCCATATCTCTGATGAGCCCGGAGTACAACACATGGAATCCTATCGCAAAGCCCTGGAAGCCGCAGCTCCCCATCTGGAAGGCATGACCATAATGGATGCCCTCTCAAGTATAGATTTCTACGACTCGGGTCTTGTAAAAAATCCCGTTCCATCAAACAACCACATAGAACCCTTCAGGGAAAGAAAAATCAAAGACCTCTGGACATATTATTGCTGCAGTCAAGCCATAAAGGTACCGAACCGCTTCTTTGCCATGCCGTCAGAAAGAAACAGGATTCTCGGCATGCTCCTCTACGATTATGAAATCGGCGGCTTTCTGCACTGGGGCTATAACTTCTGGTATTCTCAGTATTCGATAAAGGAAATCAACCCTTACGAAATTACCGATGCGGGCAAGGCCTTTCCGTCAGGCGATGCGTTCCTCGTCTATCCGGGAGAGAACGGCCCGGTCGATTCAATACGTCATGAAGTCATGCGTGAGGGACTTCAGGACCTCCGCGCGCTGAAACTTCTTGAATCAATGATTGGCAGAGAAAAAACATCAAAGCTTCTCAAGGAAGATGTGAACGGCAGATTCGCCATGGACAACTATCCGCGCGGCAAGGAATGGCTCCTTAACAAACGCGAGAGAATCAATCAGGCGATTAAAAAAACATTGGCATAATTATTTTCCGCTGCTTCGGAAGATAAAGAAAACGGCGCCCATCAGACAAAGGCCTGCCCAAAGGTAGTCCAGCTTGATGCTCTCCTTCATGTAGAAGACGGCGAACGGCACAAAAACGCCGAGCGTTATGACCTCCTGAAGGATTTTAAGCTGACCAAGGCTCAATTCGGTATGGCCTATCCGATTTGCGGGAACTTGAATCATGTACTCGAAAAACGCAATGCCCCAACTGGCAAGAACAGCAATCATCAGGGGCTTGTTGTTGAGATTTTTCAAATGCCCGTACCATGCAAATATCATGAAAATATTCGAAAGAGCCAGCAGAAAGATTGTTTTAAGAAGAACGGAACTCATGGTGAAGATTTCCTTTTTTGAGAGAATAAAGATAATCCGGTATCATAATATTTTCAAAAGAGAAGCTATTTTCTTCTCCTTCATAAATTTAAGTACCGCAAGTTCCTTGGCCTTCGCTTCGATATCAAGAGTGAAATCGTATTCAAGCTTGAGCCAGTCATCCGGAAAATCTTTTATATCTATATAATCAGCATGGGGTTTCGACTTCCCGGAGCCCCACCCTTCGCGCGGAGACGAGATATGAAAATACGCCTCATGCCCCCCTGACCTCTTCCATGATTCGACACAAAGCTTAGTCGCCACGGAAATACTCAGCCCGTCGGGATTGCAGCGGTGGTGATGGACGTCATAGACTAGCGGAATCTTCAGGCTGCGACATAACGGAGCAAGGTCTTTTACTGTATAACTCACATCGTCGTTTTCAAGAGTGATATACTTTCCGACACTTGCCGGAAGCCCTTTAAAATTTGCTTCAAAGCATTTCAGCGCGGAAGTCTTATCCCCGTAAACCCCGCCCGCATGGATATTTATGACATCCGCGCCGACAAGCTCGCAAAGCATCGCCTGATAGCGGAGTTCGGATATCGAATTTCTCACTACGGAAATGCGGGGAGAGGAAATCACGATAAACTGGTCTGGATGAAAACTCAGCCTTATATCGTTGTCGGCACGGAACTTTCTTATTTTCTCGAAGACGCTGATGATTTCATCGCGTTCGGGCAGTGAGTCAAGCGTATAACCGTATTCCGGGTGCGTATATATCGGAAAAAGCGGCGAAAGGATTCTGAACGACTTTATATTTAGACTGCTTACGGTCTCAAGCGCTTTCAGAAGTGTTTTCGTGTTTTCAAGACAGAGGCCGGAAACCTTGCGAATCCTCTCTTTCGCGGAAAGAACCGAAAGCGCCTTCGCTGTCGTCTGTCTGAATTTCAGAGGCGCATCCTTGAAAATACAGCATAATCCCGTTCTAATCATTAAGGAGCCTCATCCCTCTCTGGAAATCATTCATCAATTTTGATTTTCATCTCATTCGAGTTCGCGTTAATCTCCGGCGCGTACATGGCCTCAACACGTGCTGGAAGCGCACTAAATCTCCCCGGTGTTTCCGCACGAAGGCGATAGCTTATACTATGCTTGCCGCGTGGAAGATTAGTCACAAAAAAGCAAACCTTCGTATCCCTGAACTCCATATACGCGCCGAGCGCGTTTGAAGTGTAGCCGCTTCTGAGTTCTACACTTTCGAATCCGGCGGCCTTCATGTCTTCAAACATGATATACTCATAGTCGTTCTTACTTTCGACAACAAGCTCTACTTCAACCATTTCCCCACTTTTAACAGTCGAAAGATCCCCAAGCTGAAGCTTCTCAAAAGACCCGACCTTCACATCGACCGGCTGACCGTGTGCGCCTGGCGCGGCGGAACTGGAATTCTTATTCTTCAGAAGGTAGTAATTGCGGTTGATTTTGATATCCAATCCACTTGCCGTTATGAAATCCTCCAGCGAAAAATATGAAAAGTATGCGTCGCAGAAAAGGCGGCCGTTACCATTTTTACGAATTTCGACGACATGCTTTCCCGCGGCAATCCTCGAGCCGGAAAGATGAAGAGTCCCGTCTACCGACAATAGATTTGCCTTGTTTACCTTCCACTTTTCAAGGGATTTGCCGTCAAGGAAAATTTCGACATTCATATCGGTTTCATTTTCGCCGCTTTTCCTGAAATATTCAAGCAGCGCCTCTATGCAGTAAGCCGTATCGCGCGTGGATTTCCAGTAAGTGGAGTTCTTCCGGTTGCAGACAATATATTTGACAAGGCCAGGAATGACATCCGAATCAGACTTTATATCCATAAGAAGCTCAAGGTAATGGGCTTGTGTCTCGATATCATCACCATACCAGAACCACCAGAAGGAACGCGGCACATCAAGATACACTGTCTGATTTTCGGAATCGCGAATCAGGTACTGCTCGATATTCTTGAGGAGATTTTCCAGCATATGCCGGTCTGCCGCAGGGTCAAGGCCTAGAGCGAAAAGCGTCTTCCCGTAAAGCCCCAGCTCTTTGCGGTTTTCATAAAGATAGTTTTTCATTTTGCCGTCCCTGACCGAATACTCGGCAAGAGTACGAAAAACAAGCGCGTCACTATCGCCAACACTGTGATCCTTTTCCGCTATCTCCTTAATTCTTTTGATTTGGTAATTAACTAAGCAATTTTTGGCGCGCTCAATGGCGGAGCCGTCCACGGCAATCCCAGCCTTCGATGCCATTTTCAAGCCATGCAGGACAATTGATGTGAGATGTGCGGAAAATTTCCTCCCGCCCGGAAACCAGCCCCATCCGCCATCGGGAAGCTGCATATCCATGAGTTTTTTCATTCCCGTTTCAACAATATTGGAAAGCCGTTCTTCATCAAGCTCCGGGCATGCCGAAGTAATTTTCATATCCGCCAACGCCGTCCTTACCATCACCGCGGGAAGAAAACTGTTAAGCGTCTGCTCCGTGCAGCCGTAGGGATAATTTGCGAGATATGGAAGGGCATCCGCAAGTACTCCGGCGAGAGACGGACGGAAATTGATTACAAGCACGCTTTCTTCCGTTCTGAGTTTTTCAGGGACATCGAACTGGAAAACGGCTGACGCCGCCACTTTATCCGCTGGAACAAAACCCGAAAACGATATCTGTTTTTTCATGCCGTGAACGAGTACCGGGAAACTCATTTTCACGCCATCGGAATCGCCGCTGACCACAGACGCCATCGTTACTGTTTCGCGGCCTTCTTTCAGGGCCTTCACCAGCCAGTCAACTCGTTTTTCGCCGCCTGCCGGGATTTCGATGTCAAGTTTAGCCGGAGTATCCGCAAGGGAGAGCGAATTTCCCTCGAACGAGATTGAGACAGTCCCTTTTTTTGCGGCCTTGTTGTAATTATGTATGATAGCCGAAAGCATTACCTGATCGCCTTCGACAAAGAAGCGCGGAGCTTCCATACGCACTATAAAATCTTTGGAAGTAATGAGTTCCGTCTCGCCCTGCCCCACACGGCAGCCGCTCGCCATTGTCCACGCCTTTACTTTCCACGTGCTGAGATTTTCCGGCATAACCAGCTCGATGACGGCCTCCCCGTTCTTGTCGGGAATTATATTGAAGGCCCAGAATGCGGTATCCGCAAAATGCTCGCGCACAACTACCGGACGTTCAGGTGATTCCGAACTTCCAGATGATTCCGCCAAAACATTTTTTGCTTTTCTAAGAAAACCGGCCGAAAGTGCGGGAGCCTCCCCATCGCAAGAAAGATTATCACCGCCCAACAAAACATCGTTATAGGACTCAAACATACCAAGGTTAGATAGTCTCTTCTCACCACCTTTAAAAATATTCCTGGATGTTTTTAAGGTGTCCAGTGTATATGAATAAAAATAATTCTTCCATTTCCAGAAAAAGGGAAGTATCGCAGGCACATTGCTGCCGCCTGATATATATTCAAGAGACTTATCGTAGACGGTTACAACAGTCTGTCCCGTCACAGGTTTGCCGTCAGCCCCGCTTATCTTAAGTTTTATTTGCACTTTTTCAGAAGGACTGACCTTCGCCTTAACGCTGACGACTTCCACGTTAAGGACTTTCTTTTCAGGCGGCACGTGAATTTCCTTCACGGCCGTATAGACTTTAGCGCCGGAAACTGTCAGAGCCTCAATAAAAAAGTTCGGCATATCAGACTTTTCGACTCTGATCTTTTTAAGCGCCGTATGACCGTCAAGTTTTATAATTTCGGGCTTCGGATATGCCGCATTTTTCGGTTTCACAAAAAGATAAACCGTGCTATCCTTCCGCGCCGCGGTAATCATAAGAGCAACATCTTCGCCGGGAGAGTATACTGCCTTATCGCATAAAAGCTCTATCTCATTGAATTTAAAGGAATTATCAATTGCATCCTTTCCGAAAACATTAAAATAACATGCCCCGTTAATGGAATTATTTTTCACATCAACAATCGTATAGAGAAGCTTGAACTGTCCGGCTTGAGCGGCCTTGATTTTTATAACCGCCTCACCGGATTCGCCGGTATCGAGCGGCCAGCTTTCCGCGAGGGTTTCGGCGGATTTCCCGTCTTTGTCATATCTTATCTTGATGAGCTTGAGAACCCCCTTCCCCGCGACAGGTATCCCATTGCATGTCCTAGCGGCGGCACAGACGCTTATGGTATCTCCAGAATTATAATAGCCGTTTGTTGTCCATATATAAACATTGAAAGGTTTTGCGATAGCAACCACAGAGCCTGTGCCGTAAATCGTACGGCGTGAACTATCTGTAACTTCGGCCTCTATTGTGTACTCATAATCTTTATCGCCGAAAATCTGTTTCGTCTCCGCCGTATCGACCTCGATTTTGACCAAACCATCAGGGCCGACATCAACTGTTTTTGCCATGACTGTTTCGGGCCGCCCGTCCGCCCATGGCGGCGGAACAAGGTTCGCAAAGCACCAGTAGCCCTTCCCGTAAAGCCAGTCCCACGGCCCGGACGGAAACCACTGCATTCTGTAAACGGCACGACTGACGGTATATTTAACCTTAGCGTTAGTTACCGGAGCGCCAAAGTAGTAGCGGACATTGATCGACGTCGTAAATTTCTCGCCCAGCTTAACAGTTTCCCTCGGATTTTCTATCAATACCTCAAACTCGGGCTTCTTGTATTCCTCAACGCGAAAAGTTCCCCAGCCGGCGATACGATAAATCCCGAGTTTGGCATTCAGCGGGATTTTGAATTCCAGATTTACACCGCCCCAGCGGTCCAGTTTTGTCGAACCTTTAAAAACCTCAGTTCCGGCGGGATCGTTTATATTTACAACCAACTCGCCCTTTTCGGGCCATTCGGTCGATTCGGCATAACTTGGCGTTGCAGACCATATCTTGAATTTCACCGTATCGCCCGGTCGGTAGACAGGCCTGTCCGTAATACAAAACTTCTTACTAAATTTCTGAGTGTCTGTCCTGTTTTCAAAGCCGAGTATTTCGGGCCCTGAAAAAGCAAGGCGGCCATCTTTCGTCGTCGCAATAAGTGTCTCATAAAAATTGCTATTGTCATAAGAAAAAGCAACGCCATTTGTATCCGTTTTTATCGTAAAATCCCATATCCTGTTTTCATTATCGCTGGTATTGTATCCAAAGACCTCTATTCCTGAGTCAGCCACAGGCGCACCGGTAACGGCATCGCAAACCATAAAGATGTTACGTTCATCCCCGGCTTTTCTGATTAGGACAATGCCTTCTATCCAGACGACTATCCGGCTTGTATTTCCATTCTGCAGACGGCCTTCCACAAGATAAGCGCCCGCGTCCGAAAGCGGGGTTTCGATTGTTGTATTGCAGCCCCAGTGATGCGGTGCTGGCTCAAGTTTCTGTGTCCATTCCGCAACCTGTTCCCCTATGTATTCAGTCCTATTTTTCTCAACGATATATTCGCCTACATTACGTATATCAGGGATTTGTTTTGATTTTCCCGAAAAACACGCCTTGAAATCATCAAGCAGTTTTTTGATTTTAATCCTATGTGCGGTAAGCTTAAGCTCTTTTCCATTCCTGAAAGAAAAATTAAGAAGAGCTTTCAGCCCTGCTGCTTGTGATGACATTCCTTTGAACTCTCCGAAATTTCCGGTAATCTGCTTGAAAGTATCAGCGCCATTATTTGCGGCCTTGAGACATTCGCGAAGACATTCTTCTGCCTTTTCATATTGCCTGCGCTCAATATATATATCCGCAAGGTTTCTGAATGCGGAGGCTTTTCTGTATATTTTTATATAATTGGATTCATCGGGAAGCTTAAAGCGCTTGACGCCCGTGGAGAGAAGCGCGATAGTTTCATTGTCCGCAAGCGAATAAAGAGAATACGGACCATCTTCGGCAGATAGCTTGTCAAAAATATCACGGGAATGATAAAGGGTTCTGGCGCCGAACTGGTTTTCAAGGAATTCCGCCAACTTTAGAGCGGCCGTCCTGCTTCCGTTTTTCTCAGCCATATACAAGGCCCATCGCCATCTCTCGCCGTCATTGCGTGCGGAACCGAAGGACTCGGGCGTTTTGTAAAATACCGGATTTCCATCCTTATCGACCGGGGCATAGGAACTGCGCCCGTAAATATTACCGTTCTGAAAATCGGGAAGATTCACCACATCCGTAAGTGATTGAAGTTTCCATGAATAAGTCCCGCCACAGTGAGCCATGAGAGCGTCGGCAAGCAGGAGATATACTTCGCTTTTTTCAGAAGGCGATACATTGCCGCCCATGAACTTGACAGCCTTTGCCAGCAACGCTATAGACATGGCCCTGTCCCTGGCTGAGGAATTGACTCCGCCCCAGCTACCTCTCTCGAATTTACCATTTATGATTCGCCCGTAATGCGGGGCGGCTTTCAAGGATTTGCCAGCAATGGAAAGTATCCGCCAGTTGGATGGATGTACTTTGAGAGCGTCCTCACGGAAAGAATCAGTTCTAGGCCATTTATTGAGTCTTCCCAAGCACTCAAACGCATTAGAGAAAGCCTTCCCCAGTCCCGGAAAGGCGTCGGAAGAGGGATTGATTACTATGCTGTTGAAACCATTGAAGGCGTCCAAATAGTTTCCGGCCAGGTAGTCCTTCTCCGCTTTTCCGTAAAGAGTGGTAAAATCGTCCGCGCAAGAGATAAAGGAAATAAACAGGATAAGAAAGTAAAGATGATTTTTCATCGAAAATCCCCCGGTAATTACATGCATAAGAGAATATAGAGGGAGTTCCTGAAAATGAAAGAGCTACTTACCCATTAGCTTTTTAAGGTCGCGCTCTGCGGTGTCATCTTTTTGGGGAAGTTCAGTATCCTTCTGAAGGGCTTCCGTAAGACTGCCCAGCACGGCCTCGCGCTGCTGTTGTTCGCTTTCGGAATATATTCTCTCATCCCAATCCTTGAACTCATATTCGGTCTTGTAGTAGTCATTGCCCCAGCCGACGACGCGGCCTTCACTGAAAACGACGGGAGTACTTTCCTCGCGAACAGTAAGAGAGTCTCCCCAACGGACATTTGTATAGTAAAACCAGATATCAGGCTTGTTGAACTTTTCATTCTTAAGCGGCTCGCCCATAAGGTCAAGGACTTCTTGTTTGGTCATGCCTATCCTGACGTTTGAAAGCTTTGCGCGAGTGTCTTCGCCCTCGAAATAAGCCCAATTGCAGTACTCGCAGGATGAAACAATCACAGTCAGCAGTACCGCAAAAATAATTTTAAGGAAAAATCTCATATTGACTCCATCATTATAGAACAGCTTGATATTATTGCCCGTAATCCGGCAAAAAACAAAGTCCCCTGATGAAATTCTTCTAATTTAATGCGCAACGTGTGATCTACTGGAAAAGTATATTCATGAGAAAAAACTCTGCCCGACAACGCCGAGCATGCCGGCCGATTGAAGGAAGAAGTATTGCAATGCACTGTTGTTTTCGTCCATTTTAACGTGTACAGTAGTCCCGTGAGTTAGTTCTAGCTTAAAAATATTAAGTATTGTGGAGAGTCCGGTGAAGGGCTATTGTCGTAGCTGTAAAAACGTGGTTGACATTTCCCTTGATGGTTTTTCAGGGGAGCGGATATGCTCTACCTGCGGGACCCGCATTGAAGAGAAAAATCTTGAGTCGGGAACAGTCATAAGCGGATTTAAAATACTAGGCGAAATAGAGAGCGGGCCGCAGTGGACCGTTTACAGGTCGTTTCAGCTTAATCTGGAAAGACAGGCCGCCCTTAAGGTGCTCTCCCGCAAGCCATCAGAGGACCCGATATTTGTCGGACGTTTTTTCAGCAAGGCGCGCGTGGCGGCGAGTCTTAATCATCCCGGAATCATCCAGATATACGATGCGGGGATTACCAATGACGGCATATACTATCTGGCATCGGAACTCATCGCCGAGGAAACGCTTGCCTCAAAGATATCCAGGGACGGACAAATGACGATACAGTCCGCACTGAAGCTAGCATTATGCATCGCAAAGGCCTTGAACTATGCATGGGAAAAGCAATCGCTCGCACATGGGGAACTCAAGCCCGAAAATATAATAATGAGCAGCCCGACAGCCGCAAGAATCGCTGATTTTGGACTTCTGGAATACCTGACACCCGAGGACCGAATGGCAGGAACGCAAGGGCCTTTCACTGCACCGGAACTGCGCGGGGCTACAAATACGTCATTCAATTCAAGCAGTGATATTTATTCCTTCGGTGCGTTGCTCTATTTTATGCTTTCAGGAAAGCCTCCATTGATGGAAAACATCAGGCCGGTTGAATCCTTCAATAAAGAAATAAAACAGCCTCTGGCTTCGTTTACGGCAAAACTCCTTTCTGTGGAAAGCGCGTCCCGCCCAACATCGTGGGATGAAGTAACAAGCACACTGGCAAGTATTATAAGCGGCAGAGAAAAAGCCAAAAGTCATGGAATTCGCTCAACTAATTCATCGACCGGCACGGTTCCGAGGAACCTCATTCCTATGCCTGCCCCCCCTGAGCATCAGGCTTCTCCGACAAGTCCGGCAAAAAAGAAAAAAACCTCGTTTATTCTAGGAGGAACCATTACTGCTCTCTTAGCGGCGGTAATCGTCTTGGCCACACTCATATTCCACCTACTGGATGCCTCGTCCAAGCTCAACGCCGACCCCGTTACGCTTCAAAAGTGGCAGTCGGTAAAAGAAAACATTCAGTTTCTTGACATAGATGCGGCAATAAACATGATACGGGACTTTATTAGCGAGACCGGCAGCCGTTCGCCAAAAGAGGCGATTGAAATGCTCAAAGAAATGAAGAAGAAGGGACTCCGCAGCAGACAGGAAAAAGATTCCAGAGAAGATTTCACTGCCCGCCTTGCCTCAATGGAAAGCACACTAAAAAAAATCGTAGCAGAAAAAGAGGCCTCCCAAAAACTTGAAAATATAAGGAAGGAAATCCAGAAACTTAAAACTGATTCAAAAAAATATTCGATTCCGGAAATAATTTTCACGGCGCAGTCCAAGAGGAGCCTGGAAGAGAATCTCAAAAAAATAACTGCAGTTCTTTATGCCCGCTCCACGAAGAAACTGGTAGCGCCAAAGGCGCCGCGGACAGCAGCAAAACCGCCAGCGCCTGTCCCGAAAAAAACACCGCCCCCTGCCCCGAACCCCGGAGAACGACTAAGAACAAACCAGATGATAGATGAATATTATGTCATGCTAAACGCGGCACTGACGGCGCCCGATGATTCAACCCCCGCCGATTCCTTCAAGGAATCGCTTACGTCTTGGCGGAAAAAGTATGGGGCTAAAACAAATTCAGTATGGGGCCGAAAGGCAAATCTCTTTGGAGAGATTCTCGCATCATCCGGACCGGCAAACACGTTTCTTCAAAATTTACAGGAACTGCTTAAGGGCAAGACCCTGCCAATAAAAGAATATCCGGAGGGATATCTGGTAGACTCAGTGGATCAGGACCAAATAAAACTTGTACTGAATGATGGGAAGGCCCTTCTCGGTAAAAAGATCAGGACCACCGTGCTTTCAAATGACGAGCTTGCCGCAATCGTTGCAACAACGCTTCAGCCGAAAAAGGAAACTGAGTCCTTCACCAAGGGGCAACTTTCGTCTATGCTTCTTTTCTTCGCAAGAGCCGGTAAATTTCCCGACATGAAAACATTAACCCCGCCGAATCCCTGGAATAAGGACATGAAGCTTTTTCGTGAGCTTATGAGTGATATCGAGTCGGCTCGGCTTGAAGCAGAGGCGGCGGTGCAGTGGAAAATCATTTCCGAGGCTCTCAAAAAGAAAGACCCTTATTCCATATCAAACGCTCTTCTGATCATTTCGTCCCGATGTGCCGCGACTTCTTTTCTTCGCCGTTACGCGCCGGAGATCAAAAATTACGCCACCCGTTATAACAGGCTTACACCGGACATACTCGCGTCAATGTTTTTTGCGGAACACGCGGCCATTCAGCCGGAAGAGATCAATCTTGCTCCTGAAAAACTTTTTCCCCTTCTGACAGCCTTCAACCGTTTCGGTCTGATGGAAACAGGGAGTCCGGAACTGAAGACTAAAATCGAATCTTTAAAGAGAAGTTTTTCGATGCTTCCCGGACTTCAGAAAGAGTTTACCGATAATGACAAATGCCTGCCCTTCATGGATTGGGAAAAAGCTGTCCCAGGCGAGGTCAGAGCCTACAGAAATTTTCTTATGGGGAAAAATACCCTCCGCAAAGAGGATTCGGTATTCAAGCTTTTTTCGATGGGGGCCGCGCTGGACTCGTTCAACTGGAAAACAGTCAACGCCCTATATGAGAAAGACTTGAACTATCCTGCGCTCTTTGGAGAAAGCTTCAAGAACAGAAAATGGGCCCCGTATCTGACATTCTCGGCAGCCTTCGTATCCGGCAAACTCGGAGATGGACAGTCCGCCCAAAAATATCTTGACTACCTTACCGAAATAGAAATCTCATTCACAGACGGCGAAACGAAAACAGCCGCGTGCATCCTATTGATGGAATATGCCGTGATGTCCGGGGTGCCAGAGGCCGCCATCAAAACCGCTGAGAAGTTTGATTTTAAAAACTCTTCTGAAGTAGAAGATGTCAAAATAAGACTCTTGAACATATATGCAATGCTTGAGTCACCCAAAACAGATGTTCAGACAATAGAGAAAACTATCAATGAGTTCCTATCCGAGTATTCGGACAAAAATGATTTCAAAGGTGATACTGCATGGTGCGCATCAGCCCTCAAGATTGTCAAAGGATGTTCCGAACAGGACAGAAAATGGCTCGTCAACAACCTGAAACCTTTTCAATGCTATGCATCCGACATCTGCGCTAGAATACTTGCATGCGCTTATGCCAGAAGCCGGTACGAAAGTTCAAGCATCTATTCCGACAGGCTTTTTGCTTCTGAAATAGCCGAATTCATTGATTCAAAAGTAACCGATACGACCGCATCATCCGAACTATGGGAAAAGGCAACACTGCTTAAACTCGCGAACGCGGCAAATCTGTCAGAGCTGGAAGCCGTCATGAAAAAACGTTTTGCCGACTACAGGCCGGCCTCCATAATGTCTTATTCGTTCCTCTGCTTTCTATACGCTGGCATTGAGGCGCTCAAAAACAAGGCGCCCGGGGATTCCGTAAATAATCTGTTATTGGACTTTTTCAGAGCCTCGCCGGCGGCATCGGAATCCGACGTCAAAGCCGCGTCAATAGCTATTAGCAAAAGTCCGCGGGGGCTTCTTTTTGAACTTATGTCAGACAGCAACTCCCACGGAGCCTTTAACGCGTCCATTCTTGGAGTCATGCTGTTCCAAGGCGAAGAGCGAATGGACATATACGCGACTATCAGCGAGCTTGAGAAAAATATTTCTTTTGAAAAGAAACTTCTTCTAAAAAACCTGAGCAAATACATCAAATAAGAGTTTTTTATTTTCTCAGATTTGAAAAAAGCAGTTCCATACATTAGTTTCTTCTTTTCAGGAGAAGCTTAATTCAGCGGTCCAAACATGGCAAGAATTCTTATAGTTGATGATGAACTCTGCATAATCGAAGTCCTTCGCACCTTATTGCGCAAGGGCGGGCACACCGTTGTATCAGCGACATGCGCGAAGGAGGCCCTTAAGCTGCTGAGAGAAGATGTGTTTGACCTTATGATAACCGATATAAGACTTCCCGGCATGGACGGGATCGCACTTCTTGCGGAGGCACGCGAACTCCAGTCACAGATGGCTATAATAACGATGACCGCGTATGCCGATGTGGAAAACGCCGTTGCCGCGATGAGGAACGGAGCTTTCGACTATATTACCAAACCATTTAAGTTTGAGGAGCTTATCCTAACTGTTGACAGGGCGCTTTCCTATGAAACAGCCTTGGCCGAAAACAAGGTGCTTAAAACGACATTACACGCACAGTGCCATTTCAATTTCATAGTGGGCGACTCCACACCCATGCTGGAACTCTACAGACTCATTGAAAAAATTTCACGGACCAACAGCACCGTCCTCATACTAGGCGAAAGCGGAACAGGCAAGGAACTTG
>MHBG01000122.1:16304-16482 GCA_001804785.1 Lentisphaerae bacterium GWF2_45_14 | reverse complement strand
TTGTACGGCAATGCCTGAGACGCTTCTGGAATCAGAGCTTTTTGGTTACGTGAAGGGCGCCTTTACCGGGGCTGGGGCCAATAAAAAGGGGCTCTTTGAAACGGCACACGGCGGCACCATATTCCTTGATGAGATAGGATCGATTCCTCTCAATATGCAGATGAAACTTCTGCGGGTG
>MHBG01000122.1:0-16290 GCA_001804785.1 Lentisphaerae bacterium GWF2_45_14 | reverse complement strand
CATAAGAATCATTGCCGCCACAAACGAGGACCTGGAACGAAAAATCTCCAGAGGCGAATTCCGGGACGATTTATATTTCCGCTTAAGTGTAATACCGCTCAGAGTTCCGGCCCTCAGGGAAAGATGCGAAGACGTACCATTACTTGTATCACATTTTCTGACCCAGTTCGAACGGGACAATAAAAGCAGAATAACGATTTCGGCCGACACGGTAAAGGCTCTCTGCTCTTTCGACTGGCCTGGAAATATACGACAACTGGAGAATACGATCAAGAGAATGGCAACTCTTAACGAAACAGGGAATATAGAAATCAGTGAACTGCCGGTGGAAATAGGCCCTGCCGCACAGGGCAACGGATATAATATGTCCCGCACCAATGGCACAACCGCGCCGATGCCGCAGTCAGCCTCACGGCAGACACCGGACATTGAGACCATCCTGCCGCTGAAGCAATACCTGAAAACAATCGAGGAAAAATATATTAAGGATATTATAGGAATATACCGGGGAGACAAGGACGCGGCGGCGAAACGGCTGGACATCAGCCTGGCCACATTGTATAGAAAAATTGGAAATGAAGAAAATTAAAAATACAGGAGAAAATCAAGATGAAACGCTTTAAAAAATTTTCAGGGCTCTCGGCCCTGCCCTTTCTATTTCTGCTTCTTATGCTCGTTTCCGGATGCGAAATAATGGACATGGACGAAATCATGAAGGAGAAAGTGGATGAGGACACCAAGCCCAAGACAGTCCTCACCGTGAACATGATAGTCGATTATCCAAGAGGCACTGTAATTGAAAGAGAGATTCTTACCTTTTCCGGCAGAAAAGTATGGATAAACACGAACCCCTTCCTGCATTCAAAATATATAGAGGACATAGAACTTGTTCCCTCAAAAGACAAGCCTGACTATTTCGATTTACTGCTTAAACTCGACGCTACCGGTCGAAACATATGGATATCCCTTGTCGAAGAAGCAAAAATTAACAGGTTCGGGGTGGTTATTGACGGGATTTTCTACCGGACATGCGAGCCGATGAGAATGAAAACAGATGATGACAGCGACGAGTGGGTAATGCTCAAAGGTCCCTACGATCCTACCACGGCCAACAGATTAAAGAAGAATGCAAAAAATAACTATAAACTGTTAAACGACAAATAAAATAAAAGGTATAGTCATGAGTAAAGCCTTCATCATAATCTTATTTGTTCTGCTAGGCTCTTCCGAAGCATTCCAGGCCGCGGCCCAGGATTCAGAGGAATATGAAGGAAAAGAAAGGTTCGAGCTTTCAGAAAGTGAAAAGAAAAAATATCAAGACGACGCAACATATCAGACTATGGCAATGGATCCCGTCTTGTTTTCCCAAAAAGACAAATGCAAAAGGTCATTCAAGGCGGTTTACCAATCCTATTCCAGGGTTCTGCCCACAATCTATAAGAACATACTTCCAAAGTCTTTCGGAATTGTACAAATAGAAAATATCGATGCCAAACTGCCCCTATTTTTCCCGACATCAAAAAACAAGCTTCTGGATGAAATAGCTTCAATCAGCGGACCAAGACTTGTTACCATTTATGCGACGATTAACAGTAAGGTGATGAGAAAATCCGGAGTAGCCGTGCCGCTTGACAAAAAAGTCAAGCCGGAGGAAAAATTCTACCTTATAATAGACGACATTGATTACGAAGACGTCAAGTGTATCGGCAACAATACCAAATTTGACGTTTCCGAGTACCTCCAGATAAAGTACTTGAGGCTGGACATCCAGGCCTATAAATTCGTAGATAAAAAGGTCAGATTCGACATAACCTTCAGGGACATATCAAATCTTATCCACCCGATTATTATTAAGTACGCCGGATTAACTCCTGATGATTTTTTCATCCTTACGCCTACAGAAAAACTTAATGTCCAGATTCTTATAAGTAGAAACAATGAATTCTGCGTAGAACCTATCTCAAACTCCAAAACTGGCAGCAAGCTGAATATATGTGGAACGCTAAAATACGTCAAGGAGGAGACAAAAGGTTTATCCTTCAATATTTATTATATTCTCGTCGACGGTATAAACGAAAACATTGAGTGAAGATAGAAAATGAAAAAGAACAATTTTGAGAATTACAAGCTCCCAGACACAAGGGGTCACTTCGGGGAATTCGGCGGAAAGTTCGTTCCTGAAACGCTGATTCCAGTTCTGGAGGAACTTGAGAATGTGTACAACGAATGTCGTAAAGATCCCGCCTTCAGAAAAGAACTTGACGGACTCCTTAATGACTATGTGGGCAGGCCAACCCCTCTGTATTTTGCGGAAAGGCTTACCCAGCATATAGGCGGACCCAAAATATATATTAAGCGCGAAGACCTCTGCCATACCGGAGCCCACAAAATAAACAACGCGATAGGCCAGATTCTCCTCGCAAGAAAAATGGGCAAAAAAAGAATAATCGCTGAAACCGGAGCAGGACAGCATGGAGTAGCGACCGCAACCGCGGCTGCAAGATTCGGACTCGAATGCGTAATCTACATGGGCGAAGTCGACATGAAGCGCCAGGCCCTGAATGTGTATAGGATGAGGCTTCTGGGAGCCGAAGTGAGGGCAGTCAAAGCCGGACAGAAAACGCTCAAGGAGGCCGTCAGCGAAGCCATAAGGGACTGGGTCGCCAACAGCAGGACAACTCATTATATACTTGGTTCCGCACTCGGGCCACACCCGTTTCCGATGATAGTAAGAGATTTTCAGTCAGTAATCGGCATTGAAACGAGAGAGCAGATACTCCGAAAGGAAGGCCGTCTCCCCGACATCATAACGGCCTGCGTAGGAGGGGGAAGCAACTCGATAGGAATTTTTCATCCATTCCTTAAAGATATCTCGACACGCCTCGTAGGCGTCGAAGCCGGAGGACGCGGCCCCCTTCTAGGGGATCATGCCGCGAGATTTTCCGGCGGCAGGATAGGGATACTCCAGGGGACAAGGTCATACGTTCTTCAGGACGAAAATGGCCAGATAGCCATGACCCATTCAATATCAGCCGGTCTTGATTACGCGGCGGTGGGCCCCGAACATTCTCTTCTTATGAAAGAAGGGCGGGTCGAATACACCAAGGTATCGGATGACGAGGCATTGAGTGCCTTCCAGATAATGAACCGTATAGAGGGGATACTCCCGGCATTAGAGAGCAGCCACGCGGTAGCATGGGCTTTAAAGGAATTTCCATCTCTCGGCAAAGACAACCTGGCAATCATAAATATGAGCGGCAGGGGCGACAAGGACATCGAACAGCTTGCCGGCAAACTGCCGGCTGTCGAGAGGCTGAAATAAAATGGGTTCTAAAATTCCCGATATAGGGGCTGTCCCGGTACTGCCGCGCTTTGGGATGAATCCAGACCGCTGGCGCGACGGGTTGCTTATCCGCACGCCGAACTGGCTCGGAGACGCGGTCATGACGTTGCCGGCCATGCTTCAGTTAAGAAAACTTGTCCCGAACGATTGCGGGCTTTTTGTTTTATGTCCGCCCGGCCTGAAGGATTTTTTTGAATCGCTTCCGATTGTGGATGTTACAGTTCCGCTTCATTCGGCTCATTCGGCATGGAGCAGGGCAGACAGGCAAAGCGTCAGGAATCTGACAGCCGGAGCGTGCCTGATGTTCAACAACTCACTGCGTGACACTATTTATCTCAGGCTTGCATATCTACCGATGATATTCGGTTCCTCTAGAAGGATGCGCTCTCTCCTGCTTACCAAAGCGTGGCAGCTTCAGCATGTAAAAAGGGGGGCTCTTAACAAGATGCATCACGCAGCGAGGTATCTTGCTATGGCTTATGCGCTTGGAGCGCCGGAGTGGGACGGAACCATGCCTGCATTCGCGCCTTTCTGCGAAGTAGAGACGATGGCTCCTAGTCTCACCGCGGCGTTGAAATTGGGGGCCAACCTTATGGCAATTGCACCTGGCGCCGCATATGGAGAGGCAAAACGGTGGCCGTCTGAATATTTCAACGCGGCAGCACGCCTTTGGATAGAGAGAGGCGGAACAATAGCGATACTTGGTGCGAAATCCGAGATGGCTGTAGCTGAATCTGTCATGAAAGATCTTCCCCAAAATGCCGCCTTCAATCTCTGCGGAAAGACAAATATGAAGGAGCTTATAATGCTTCTTGAAAAGGCGAAGATATGTATAGCCAACGACAGTGGGACAATGCACTTGGCGGCGGCGACAGGAACACCGGGAGTAGCCATATTCGGCTCTACCGACCCATCTTCGACATCGCCTTTAAGCGTTAATTGGAAAATACTCTATGAAAGACAGAACTGCTCCCCGTGCTTCAGGAGAGAATGTCAGCTGGATAACGATAAATACCGCTGTCTCAGGGTGATAAGCCCTGAAATGGTCATGGAATCAGCGAATGAGGTTCTCAGGCGCTTTTCTTCTTGAGAAGAGTAAGAATCTTTGAAGGTTTATCAATATTTTCAAGGATTTCAGCTATGAGAGTCTCATCTCTGAACTTTGAAGATATACTTCCGAGCAACTTGAGGTAATTTTCTTGATCGCCTTCCGGTGCGGCGAGGAATACGATAACGCGAATCGGCAGATTGTCAACGCTGGCATAATCGGTGATTTCATTTTTGCAAACACCGACTAAAAGGATAGGTTCGCCGAGCTTCGAATGTCTTATATGAGGCATACCCAAATGATGTCCGAGACCGGTTGTCATCATCTTTTCTCTCTGCCATATTGCTTTATCCATGATATCGCGGGCTATCGGAGAGACTTTTTCAGCCGCGTTAAGGATTTCGTTTATGACGTCCCTTTTATTGAGACCTTCGAGAATAAGCACTGATTCTTTATTTAGATATTTGGAGCAGGCTGTATCCATGAGAACAGTTCCTTTTTTAAGAAAATTTTTCCATTTGTGTTAGAATAGCGCAATATATTGCGATTGTCAAACGAAAAATAAGCCTAATAATGCTAATATCTTACTAAGGACGCGGCAAACAGGGACGTGATTAGTGACGGCTGGTCAGGAGATACAGAAGGGCACCCTGCTTATTTCAGGAAGCCTGGCGTAAGCATCAACCGAAAGATTGTCGACTTGCCCAGCCTTTATATAATAGAACGCGAGTCCCGCCACCATGGCGGCGTTGTCGGTACAATATTTTTTAGGAGAAATGAAAAGCCTGAGAGGAGCTTTAACCGTTGCTTCGAGACGTTCACGCAATGGATTATTGCAAGCCACCCCGCCGCAAAGGATAACGGATGAAACCCCGAAGAAACGTGCGGCATCAAGCGTTTTCATGCGGAGGACATCGACAATCGCCTCTTGAAATGAAGCGGCCGTATCATAAAGAAGCTGGCCTTCGAGCTTTTCGCCGCCGCCGAGCCTCTCGCAATGATAAAGAAGCGAGGTTTTGAGTCCGCTAAAGCTGAAATTGAAGCGATTTTTCTCATCGAGGCTTTTGCCGGACCTTCCCGTAAGCGAGCGTGGAAAATCGAATTTAGCAGCATCGCCTTTCTGTGCGGTTTTTTCTATTACGGGACCGCCCGGATATCCGATATTGAGGAGTTTGGCGGCCTTGTCAAAGGCTTCGCCTGCGGCGTCATCGATAGTTGTGCCAACGACTTGCGCGTTGCCGTCCTGCCCGACAAGAACAAGAGCGGTATGTCCGCCGGAAACGACAAGCGCGAGCATTGGATAATTCTCGTGCTTGAAAAGGATACTGGGGTCGGAATCAAGAAATGTTCCGTAAATATGTGCCAGAAAGTGATTTATACCGATAAGTGGAACGCCGAGACTGACGGCGAGTCCTTTCGCAAAGGAAAGGCCGACCAGAAGAGCCGGCATAAGGCCCGGTCCGTTTGTCACGGCGACGGCATCAATATCGTTCAATGAACAACCGGACAACTCAAGAGCCTTAGACATAACAGGATTTATAGCCGAAAGGTGTTCACGAGCCGCCAGTTCAGGAATCACGCCGCCAAACTCGGCATGCCTGGCTATCTGTGAAGCGACACTGCTGCTAAGGACTGTAGCACCGTCCTTAACTAACGATACGGCAGTTTCATCACAGCTTGTTTCAATTCCGAGTACAATCATGGTTATTTATCCTGTATTGGGGAGCGTAAACATATAGTCCGGGGGCAGAAAAAAGCAAATCCACATCAAAGATTATTTTGCAAAAGGTTTTTTCCGCATTATAGTAAAAGTTCGCTAGGCCACAAATGGCTGGAGAGCATATAGGAAACGAAAAATCATCAGGAGGTGATACCACTATGAAATATGAGCTGGAAAACATAATGGAGCCAAATCTTTTGCGGGACATATTCTCCTATGACAAAGTGCCGCACATTGGACTCGGAGGTGCGAGCATCGCCCCCTCAATGCCTGAAGAAATATGGATTACCGATACAACATTCCGGGATGGACAGCAATCAAGACCTCCCTACACGGTGGAGCAGGTCGTTCAGATATTCAAATTTCTGAACAGAATAGGCGGCGAACGCGGCCTTATCAAACAGAGTGAATTTTTTCTTTACGGAAAAGTCGACAGGGACGCTGTCGAGGCCTGCCAGTCACTCGGCTTCAAATATCCTGAAATAACATCCTGGATACGGGCGATGGGCAAGGATTTCGAACTTGTGAAGAGTATGGGTATCAAGGAAACAGGAATACTCATGTCGTGTTCCGACTATCATATCTTCCTGAAACTCAAAAAGAATCGCAGGCAGGCGCTCGACGACTACAAGGAAATAGCAGCGGCGGCACTCGCACACGGAATAATACCGCGCTGTCATCTTGAAGACATTACAAGAGCGGACATATACGGCTTTGTCATTCCCATGATAAACGAACTCCTGGAAATGTCGAAAGGCTCAGGCATGAATGTCAAGATACGCCTTTGCGATACAATGGGTTACGGACTGCCCTACCCCGGGACTGAGCTTCCGAGAAGTATACCGGCAATGCTCAAAGCCATAACCGACAATACCGATATCAAGTCCTCGCAGCTGGAATGGCACGGGCATAACGACTTTCACAAGGTGCTTGCAAATGCTACAACCGCATGGCTTTACGGATGCGCTGCCGCAAACGGAACATTGCTCGGATTCGGAGAAAGAACAGGCAACGCCCCACTGGAAGGACTCGTCTTCGAATGGATGGGACTTACCGGAATAAGCGAAGGCATCGATACAACGGCCATCACCGAAATGGCGCATTACTTTGCGAAAGAACTCAAATTCCATATTCCGCCGAATTATCCCTTCGTCGGTTCCGAGTTCAATACCACAAGAGCAGGAATACATGCGGACGGACTTACAAAAAGCGAGGAAATTTATAATATTTTCGACACGGAAAAGTTCCTGGACCGCCCCTGTAAAGTAGCCATATCCAATACGTCCGGACTCGCAGGGGTCGCCTACTGGATACATACGACATACCCGGAAAAAGGCTCCGATATCAGAAAAGACAATCCAGGCATTCAGCAGATACAGTCCTGGATAACCGAACAATACAGAGCGGGCCGCATAACAACCATCAGCGATGATGAAATGTGTGAGCTGATAAAACAGCACCTGCCCGAAATAATCTGATAATCAATACATTTATCCAAGTAAGAAGGAATAAAAATGAATCAATGGACTCGAATGAGCATCGAATATGCAAATCAGCGGTCGTATCTTGACGACCTTTTTCAAGTATATCCGACTATTCCAGACGGCATAAGAGACATCAATGAAAATATATGGCACAATGTAGAAAATGCTTTTGCCAATAAAAATAACAGCGTTCTCTTCAGAGAACTTTTGAAACTTGACCTTTTCCCAATAAAGGACAGTTATGTTGCGTATTTGAAAAGAGACAGCACTGCAATTGACAGAAATCCAAGAACCTTGAACCGCATTTGCGGACGGCTTTATGAAATGGGTATTGATAAAATATATGAACGCGCATCTGAACCCAAGGAAACCAACCGTCAAATAGGTCCGATGTTTCGAAGTTGGTTAAGAAAAAAATCACTAGGAATCATGCCTGTCGAATTAAAAGAATTCACAGCAGACAATAATGATGCCATATTGGACGCCAGCGATAACGGAATGATGGATTTCGCAAAGAATAATTTGGGTTATTCACATAGTAAAGGACTCGATTTTGTGGCCAGATTTAACGGCAAATACATTATCGGAGAAGCTAAGTTTCTCTCCGATTTTGGAGGGCATCAGAATGCACAGTTTAACGACGCTATCGCCACAGTCAAAGCAAAAGGGGTCAAAGCAATAAAAATTGCTATTCTGGATGGAGTGTTATACATAAAAGGCAATAATAAAATGCATAAGGACATAACAGAGACTTACAAAGACCACAATATTATGAGTACATTGGTACTTCGCGAATTCCTCTATCAATTGTGACCAACAAGGAAAAACCAATGCGCAATTTACTAATCAAAGGGAATAATTTAGAAGGCCTCAATTACCTCCTTAAACATAGAGAACTTAAAGGAAAAATTGATTTGGTTTATATCGATCCTCCTTTTGCTACAGGCGGAAATTTTACCATTACGAACGGACGAGCCTCAACTATCAGCAACTCAAAAAATGGTGATATAGCATATTCCGACAAGATAACAGGAAAAGATTTTATTGAGTTTCTAAGAAAAAGAATAGTCCTTTTAAAAGAATTACTGTCTGAGCAAGGCTCCGTGTATCTCCATATTGATTATAAAATTGGGCATTACGTAAAAGTTATGATGGATGAAGTTTTCGGCATTGAGAATTTCAAAAATGATATCACAAGAATCAAGTGTAATCCTAAAAATTTTTCACGCATTGGTTATGGTAATATAAAAGACCTTATCCTTTTTTACGCTAAATCATCAAATCCGATTTGGAACGAACCAACCGCAGAATATACGGAAGAAGACCTCTTAAAATTATTCCCAAAAATGGACACGCAGGGAAGAAGGTATACAACTGTCCCGATACATGCACCTGGAGAAACAGAAAATGGAGAATCGAGTAAGCCATTCAAAGGCCTAAAGCCGCCAAAAGGCAGACATTGGAGAACAGATATCAAAACCCTCGAGACATGGGACAAAGAAGGACTTATAGAATGGTCTTCAACGGGGAATCCAAGAAAAATAATTTATGCTGATGAAAGAAACGGAAAGAGAATCCAAGATATATGGGAATACAAAGATCCACAATATCCGACATACCCGACAGAAAAAAATCCCAAATTGCTAGATTTAATCATTAACACTTCATCTAATCCCGGCAGCATAGTTCTAGACTGTTTCTGCGGCTCTGGAACAACATTAAAATCCGCCCACAACAATAACAGAAAATGGATTGGAATCGACCAGTCGGAACACGCAATTAAATCAATCATTGAAAAACTTGGGAGCATTCAGGACACGCTTTTTGAAGCCGAACCAGCGTATGAATTCATAGACTTGGAAAAGGTATTGAATTAAACATTTTCAATAATGAGAAAAATATATAGATCATGCTGAGGGAACTCGCAGACCAGTATACCCACGAGGACAGCGACCTTGCCGCATACGCGACTCATAACTCGCAGTCGCTTGGTCGCCGCTTTCCCGAAAAATCGCACCCCTTCAGAACAAACTTCCAGAGGGATCGCGACCGCATTCTCCATTCACGCGCATTCAGGCGGCTCGAATACAAGACACAGGTCTTCCTGAACGGAACCGGCGACCACCTCAGAACACGACTCACACACACAATAGAAGTTGCCGCAATCTGCCGCACCATCGCCCGGGCTTTGAGACTCAACGAAGACCTTTCCGAAACAATCGCCCTCGCGCACGACCTCGGCCATACGCCGTTCGGACACGCGGGAGAACGCATGATGAACCGCATAATGAAAGAGTACGGCGGCTTCGACCACAACCTTCAGGCACTGCGCGTAGTCGATACACTTGAAATAAAGTACCCCTCCTACGACGGGCTCAACCTCTCGTGGGAAGTGCGTTCGGGCCTCATGAAGCACCGAGGTCCGGAAAAAACATTTCTTGATGATGTCGAACTTCCGGCACAACCATCTCTCGAATCGCAGACCGCCGACCTCGGAGACGATCTGACTTACTACGGACACGACGTAGACGATGGTCTTCACTCGGGACTCATTACCGTGGAAATGCTCGAATCAATCGATATATGGAATCTCGCCGCCGAAAAAGCCAGGGAAAACAATCCAGCGATGTACGGTGAACGCTTCCGCGCATTCACTGTAAGATGCCTTATCGACATGATGGTCGGCGATGCAATACGTCACTCGCACAAACTTCTTAAGTCGCTGAATATAAACTCTCAGGAAGATATCTGCAAGGCCGGACAAAAGCTTATTTCGTTCAGTCCAGAATTCGAAAAGATGACTCTCCAGCTCCGTGAATTCCTTTACAAGAACCTCTATTTCCACAAGGAACTTCAGGAAGTCAACGATGCCGCCTGCGACAAAATAAAAACCCTCTTTGAAAAATACGTCAACGCCCCCGACCTCATGGGGCACAGCGCCCAATCGAGGCTCGAAAAAGACGGCCTCCAACGCGCCGCGACCGACTATATCGCCGGAATGACCGACCGCTTCGCATATCAGGAATACGAAAGACTTTGCAAATGAACAGAATCGAAAGAACGAAATTATTCAGGAATATCGATATATATCCCGTCATATCAAGTGAGTTCTGCGCGGGAAGAAATCCCGTCGACGCCTTGAAGGCAATCGCGGACGGCGGCGCAAAAATCGTCCAGATGAGAGAAAAAAATACCTCCGACAGGAGCCTCTTTGAACTCGGCGAAAAATTCAGAGCAGTCACACTTCAATATAAGATGCTTCTGATAATCGACGACCGCATAGACGTCGCCGCCGCAATTGATGCCGACGGCGTACACTTGGGACAGGACGACCTGCCGCTAGAAGCCGCGCGCACCGTCTCCGACAATCTTATCGTCGGAATATCAACGCACTCATTCGAAGAGGCCATGTGCGCACAGGAAGCCGGGGCCGACTATATAAATATAGGCCCTATTTTTGCGACCCGGACAAAGACACTCTCCTACAGCCCCCTCGGCACTCAGATAATAGGAGAGATCGCGCCCGCTCTCAGAATCCCATTCACAGTGATGGGCGGCATAAAGGAAAAACATATCCCCGAACTCAGCGCGCTCGGCGCTTCCAGAATCGCGATGGTTACGGAGATCACCGAAGCCGCCGATATCACAGACCGCATAAAGGAACTGAGGAAACTTTTTCTTAAAAAGGACACTGTCATCCCATAAAAATCTGCTCATTGCGCCTGGCCCCGAAAGTTGGAGAGATTGAATAAGTGTAAAAGGCTCCCAAACTAAAAACAAGAAAAAAAGTGCAGCCCTACGATTATGCGGCTTTCCGATAATAATATTTGAGAAGCCCGCCGAGACGTTCTTTGCATTTGATTTCACCTTCGGAAGAACAGATGGAAGCATCAGGAAAAGGAATCACGTTCCCCAGAACCTGATGATTTCGCTTTCGGAAGTAAAATTCGATGTAAGACGTAACAACTTCACCAGCAACGAGGTACTGCCAATAAAGATTATACTGATAAGCTCTTAGTTTTTTAAGGGTATTCTGTACAGTGCGTAGCCATCGTGGCTCCAGATTTTTTCAAGTTCCTTTCTGTCTGAAGCTTCCTTGATGAAGTAGTAGAGGGTAATTAACTTCTCTTCGAAACCCGGGAGCCTGTCAGGGTGTTTCCTAGGCTGGCCGATAAGAATATAGTCCAGCTTGTTTTTTCTCAGTATTTTCATCATTTCCCTTGACGAAGAGGGCGGGGGACTAAAGTATTTCTCCTGGAAGAAGGGCGTTCCCATCTCGTAATTGCCGGGATAATAGAGGCCCCGCCTCTCGAAAAGGATAAGATATTTTGAATCTTTTACTATGAACTGCCTCACGGCATCGATTGATTGAAGATAGCCTTCGCCTGTCGAGCTGTATACAAAATTTTCAGGCGTTGATGGTTTCCAGCAGTTTATGAAGTGGCGGATTGCTCCAGTCGGTATCGAAATGAGTGCCAGAGCCGTCAGTCCCAGAATCAGGGTCAGCTTCAGTTTGCGCCCGGGAAGAATCCTCAGGTTGTACTTTAAGTCCAGCGCGCATAAAAAGGGCAATACAGCAAGAAATCTCATCTGCTGCGAACTGAAAAACCAGAAAATGTATGTGAGAAATGCCGGAACGACAAGTAGAAGCGTCTTATTTGAAAAACAATCCCGTTTCCTGAAAATCAGAAATACTGAGAATATCAGCGATATCCAGAGCAGCACTCCCTGAAATCCGAAAGAACCGTCGAATGCATCCGAAGCCAGCGCCGCTGTGAGCGGGATTGTGAAAAAACCTGTGATTCCCGTTATTCCGTATTTCATGCTTCCCGAAAGATAGTGAAAATCGCTAGTCAGGCGTGCCGCTTCATTTCCCCCGAAATACGATGCGAAGTACGGATAGCACGGGTTTCCTGTCATAATAAAGGGCCTCAGATAGAAGATGAAGGCCGTCAATCCTGAAATAATCCCGAACAGCGCAGCCGATTTGAGAAATTTCTTAAGGCTCCAGGGCCGCCGCCTGAGGAAAATCAATGTCCATGCTAAGAATATCACGAATCCCGCAGCCAGCCCCGTCAGTTTCAACGCCGCGCATCCGCCGACAAGCAGAGCAACCGTCCCGACAGTCCTGCCTTTTCCGTGCATCAGTATTGTGAGGGCTGCGAGGGAGTTTAATATGATGAACGATTCTACATATGCTTCGCGCCAGAGCATCAGCATTACCGGAGATACTGCCATTGAAAAAACGATGAGCGATGCCTTGGACTTCGAAAGCCCCGGCTTTATCAGTAGATAAAATCCATAGACAGACAGCACCGTTACCAAAAAACACAGAAGCCTCGGCATCTTTATTCCCCCAGCCCATATCAGTTTCCAGAACGTCATTTCCGCCATTGACGGGAACGCCGAGTACGGGTTGTCCGTGAATACAGCAGGAAAATTCACGTCGGCCCACCTCAGCGGAACTGATATATGATAAACCAGCTCGTCCCACCCAGTCGGGTAGCTTAACGCCGGCGCTGAGGCAAAAACGAGCAGACCCGCCCATAAGAGTGTGTTTAGCGAAGGACGGGGTAAGGCATAATACTTTTCCCTTACAATAAAACATAGACCGAATACGCATCCGACGCCCAACATCAGGTATGAAAGCCAATAGTTTATCGCTCCGGTAAAGGATGATGCGTAAAGAATTATCCCGTTGATGTTTATTCCTAACGCAATCGAAACAAATGCCCTCCTCCTCCTGTCAGCTTCGTCCAGTCCGGAAAGAAGAATAAAGCTGCGTCCTGCTCCGAAGCATGAGATGAGAAAGAAAACCAATATAGGGACGGTGCGGAAAACCCCACTGTCCAAGGATATCAGATATTCTTTCATTAATGCCCGGCTCCCGCGCGTTTTTTTATCAGAAGTTGAGGACGCGTATCATACTCGGGATTTGTCAGAAGTTCGGGCAGGTCATTGATTGAGAGACCCTTTATTTTGAGGCTTGCGAGCATCGCCTCATAGCAGTCCTGTGCCGCGGCCTTGTCGCCGGTCTGCGTATACGCCGCAAACCGATAATACCATACAATCGATGACAAGGGATAGGTCTCTGACTCTTTTCTAAGATATTTCAGTGCTTCGGTAAATTTGCTCTTTCGGCAGAGTATGAGGCCAATGAATCCATTACTGTGTGCATAGGTTTTTATAGGGGTGTCCCTTTGGATTCTCTCCAGGTATTTAAGTGCGAGATCGGGATTGTCCAGCCTGTAGAAAGCATTCATGGCAGCCTTGTAGAGTATTCGCGGCGAGTTGCCTTTGGCGTCCAGCGCCTTGTCAAAGTAAAAAGTTGCCGATTCTCCCTTTTTTAAAATTTCCGAAAATATCAGGGCATTCCTGAAGTTCGCTGACGAAACCAGGGTTCCCTTTATCTCCACTATCAAGAACAACATGAAAACTGCTCCGGCCGCGGCACAGGAAATTTTAAGGATTCGCGGGACTTTAACCCTTTTACCGTTCGGATCAAAGGCCATTCCCCAAAGAAGCCCGAGCAGTAAAAGCCCGATGACGTTTGTCGGCCATTCGTAGAGTACGAGATCAAGCATCGAATGACAGAGCAAGATTATGAATGAGTAGAAAATAAGCTTGGAGATAGTGCTCTTTTTCCTGTAATTCATAAAAAAAGTAAGAAGCGGCCAGCCTAGCAGAAAAACCCACAGAATGAAAAGAGGTATTCCGAATGACGCCGCGAAAAAGAGAAGATGGTTATGCGGGTGATTACAGCGGACCGCCGCTACCTCCCGCATGAAATAATCTTCCGGGACATACGGTGCAAAGACGCTTTCAAAGAGCGACGGGCCTGTTCCGGATACCCAGTTGTCTTTTATCAGGTCAATCGTTCCCTCCCATAACGGAATGCGCACGTCTTCAGCTATCCGCTCGACCAATACTCTGCTTCCGCCTGACGTGTATACAAAAAGCGTAACCCCAGTCACCGCAAGGAGGACTAAGATTAAACAGGTCTTCCTGTGTTTGTATCCATATTCGAGGTATACGGCGAGGACTCCCGCGCAGAAAAGAGAGAGCAGAGCCGCCCGCGATTCACAACGGGAAAAACACCAGAGACCGGAAGCCGTTATCATTGTGAGTAGAAAAAAACAGTATGCCTTGCCGGATCTTCCTTTCCATTCCCCTGTTGATAGGAGATATAACGCCCATATCGAGGTTAACGTAATCAATGCGGCATTCCAGTTTGCGTTTCCAGGAAGGCCGAAGGCGGCGATGGAAGTTTTTAATACCGAGTTCCCTGCAATATAAGCAATGTTAAGGAACCACAAGATTGTCATTGCCCGAGGCAGGGCGCTGCTAAGCCCGCTGCTGTATGCCATGGAGAATAGGGGCACCGCAAGCCAGAAGAATGAAAAGAATAGATTTTCTAATGAGTAATTTTCAATGCGGAAAAACTGAAAAATTGATACAGCGCTAAAAAGAATTGAGAAAAACAGAAGAATTCGCGAGCTTCTGAGTGCCGCGCCAAGCCTGTCAGCGCTGAAACACAGAAACACAATGCAAAGGAGCGCCATTGTCGGCATCGTGAAAAAGCTTATAGCGTGCGGAAGTTCCTCATATCTGAAAATCCTCAGATATAAAAGAGGATAAAATAGAAAAAGCGCAGCCATGAAAACGGATGGCATCAATAGCGGCAAATGCGTTGAGATGTAATTTAATATTTTTTTCATTGGGGCAAAAAAAAGAAGGAGGTTGCGAGAACCTCCTTCTTTATAAAACACTTGTCTTCGTTAGTTAATTGCGGGCACTGCCTGCAAGTATACTATATTGCTCTTTGAGCCCCAGCTTGCGCCGGCTTCACCAGCAACGTGTCCGTCAATAAAAAGAATATTGCCGAACTTTGTATGGTTATACGTCGTGCTTGTTCTTCCGTCAGAAGATACACCGCTGTCTGCGGGATCAACTTCCTGCAACCCACCTACAAAAAGGTATGAAACAGTAGATGACGTGAGCGCAACCGTACCCGAACCGGCTGTTACTGTTGTCGATGACGGGCATGTGTATATTTTGTAGTCCGTCAGATAGTCATTGAGCCTGAGCATTTCAAGACCGGCAGCACCGGTGGCGTTCGGGAACTTATCCCCGTTGTCCATTGAATACTGCTTCAATGCAAGCCCAACCTGCTTCAGATTGCTGGCGCAGTTTACTCTTCTTGCCTTTTCACGAGCTGTGCTCAGTGCGGGCAGGAGCATTCCTGCGAGAATCGCGATAATCGCGATCACGACGAGGAGCTCAATGAGCGTAAACCCCTTCTTCTTTTGTGTCTTCATTTCTTCTTCTCCTTTTTAGTTGACTTTGTTTTATTTCAACTTTTCCTGACTCCATTGTAGCAAAAAAAATAGACGATGCAATAGAATATTCAATTTTTTTTCAAAAAAAAACTAAATTTTTTCAAAAAACCGTTTTTTAAGGTAATCTGACTTGATAAATTGCGGCATTGCGCTATCCTAACGCTCTTAAGTTTTGTAGTTCCCTAGGGAGAGGTGCCTGAGTGGCCGAAAGGAACGGTTTGCTAAACCGTCGTACGGGTCATACTGTACCGGGGGTTCGAATCCCCCCCTCTCCGCCATACTTTTCCCTCGCAAATACTCTCTGCTCCCCATTTTGTACCTAAAAATCAGCCTCATCTGACGATAAACCAACATTA
>MHBG01000121.1:8474-13262 GCA_001804785.1 Lentisphaerae bacterium GWF2_45_14 | reverse complement strand
AACAATAAATACCCCGACAAGCATAAGAGGAATAAACAACAGAGCCGTCTTCCGGATTTTTTCATGGAATACAAGACAGGAAAGAAAAAGGGTAAACAATATGTCAGTCCGGCCTAGCACGGAAGCATTGGCCGTACTTGTATAACTTGCTCCGTAGAGCCACAGAACATTGCAGCCGGTTCCGATTATCCCGACAATCAGCATATAAGGAAAGGCCGCCGCTAAAACAGTTTCTTCACTTCTTTTTTTGAATAAACACGTAAGCGCAAGGCCGACAGTCGCCGTGCCAAACATGACAAATCCCATGAACAGCGGACCTGACTGCGCCGCGACAGTTTTAATGAGAACATACTCAATTCCCCAAACTGCAACAGCCGCCATAATGTAGAAATACCCTTGCATTTCTAATCAGCCTTTCCTTCCGAACCCAGTGCGGTGATGATTTCTTTCATATCAGCTTTCAAGCGGTTTTTGACTTCACGCATAATCTTCCAGGGATGCCAAAGATGTTCCATTGAATCTGTAAGTTCATTAAAATATTTTATATAGTTGAAACGGAACGGCTCTCCGAAATTAACCTTGCTCATGCCTGCCTTTACAAGCCTTGAAATATCTTCCAGGGATATCCCGCATGTCCCGTGCTGGACGAGAGGCGTATCAATCTTTGAGGCAAGCATCTTGAGAAGTTCAAAATCTATTCCTGCCTGTGTCTTGTACACCCCGTGTGTCGTTCCCACGGAGACAGCAAGCATGTCAACATCCACTTCATTTACAAAGCGTTCGGCTTCTGCGATATCTGTTTTTGCCGGGCTTATACTTGGTTTTTCAGCTACCGGAATGCGGCCAATGAGCTTTTCTTTTTTTGCTTCATTGCCTTTGACGTAACCAACTTCCGCCTCAACCGAACACCCCAACACTTTTGCTATTTCAACAACTTTACGTGTGTTCGCAATATTATCTTCGAGAGGGTTATGAGAAGCGTCAAACATTACAGATGTAAATCCGGCCTTCATTGCTTTTAAGACGGACTCAAAGCTGTGTCCATGATCAACCTGAAGCGCAACTGGAACGCGTATATTCAATTCATCACAAAGATGTGACGCCATTTTTACGAAGTAATCGTATCCGCGATATTCAAGATTAGGTTCGTATACTTGAAGGATAAGCGGAGATTTCATTTCCTCTGCCGCTTCCAGTGCAGCCCTGGCAATGTCGTACGTACCTCCATTCGTATTTAAAGCCGGAACGGCATAGCCTTTATTTTTAGCATCCGCTACCAGAGGTTTCGCGTTTACGAACTTCATTTATCCTCTCCTGTCGCTTGAGCCGTATTGACCATCGGCAACGCCGCAGCCAGCTCTGTCATAGTAATACTTAAATCGGGATGCTCTTGCAATAATGAACCCGGAAATTCACTTGTTACCGGCCCGAACATCGCTTTCCTCCACAAACCGGAATGCCAATTGCGCATAAAGGTCAGATGAAATTTTTTACTCTTCAACATTTCATACATTCCGACTGTAACAGCACGCGTCGGAAGGATGTCCAGGTTGCCGTTCGTACCGCCCATTGCCATTTGCGCAGTTGCCATCGGGCATATTGTAACCTTGCGGGTTTTGCAGTTACGGAAGGAATCAAGGTCTTCCGCTTCTCCGGTCATAGAGGGCGGATCATTAAATGCCACATGTCCGGTAATTCCGAATCCGGCCCAGCATATGTCTGCGCCGCCTATCGAATCGATAAGCTGCGTAACTTTTTCCGGCTCGTGCGGATCCGGAAAAATTATATTTTCAGGCAGCGGTCTGTCTTTTTCGTCAAGGTTATGGAAAAATCCTTCATTCATAAAACGACGGAAACTTAACGGATGAGTTTCGGAAATGACATTGTCGTTATCATCCAGATATTCATCCATATTGATTGTTCTCAGATTCCGGCAATGCAGTCCGCGTCTTTTTACCTCTTTCGCAAAATATCTATAGTCCAGAGGGCCAACCGGACATATTGCCGTAAGAATTTCATTCTTTTTCTGCTTTTCCTCAAGAAGATCGCAAAAGCCGCTTGCGATAAAACTATTCAATTCTTCGGAATTTTTTACAACTTTTGCGTTCTTTCTAATACATTCAGGAAGATCGCTGACAAATTTCTGATAAATGCTCATTTTTACGCCTTTCAATTTGATAACAATGTAAATAATAATACAATGAGGCCTTAATGTCAAGATGCATCAATCAAATATGCTCAAAAATATTTAAATTAAGTTTGTTATCAAATATTGACTTATTTACTAAGTAAAGCTACATTAATAATGAAAGGATAAGCGGCAATGAGAAAATTTATATCTCCAGGCGATCTTGAAGGCAAGCTGATCAGGAAAAAGAATAGACTCCTTTCAATCGTCCGTAAAAACCCCGGGATTTCACGACAGAAGTGCGCCATCCAAATGAGCCTCAGTACATTCAATATTACAAAACTTGTTTCGGAACTCGTTAAATCAAATATCATACTTGAGGACGAATCTGTCCCGAACGAACGAATCAAGGGCAAACCTTCGACTCCACTGCGCCTGAATCCTGAACATGAATATTTTGCAGGTATTGATTTTGAAGCCTCCGCATGGCGTTTCGTTATTCTTGATTTTGCAGGCAACACCGTTTTTTCAGTCGAAATGGATTTTCATGCATGTAAAAGCAGAGAAGAATACATTAAACTCCTGAAAGAATGCTTGGAAAAAGCAATGGAACAAAGCGGAAAGCTATGGGAAAAAGTCTCGAATGCAGGCATCGGCGCGCCTGGCTATATCGACTATAAGAGCGGCGTAATCACAAACTATGAGGTGCTTCCTGATTTTTCAATGATTCCCCTACTTGACATCTACAGGGAACTCAGCAAAAAACAGGTCTATATAACAAAGAATATAAGCTGCCTTGCCATCTATGACCTATGGAAAAGACCGGCATCAGAAAACCTGACAGTAATGCATGCGGCTGTACGTTCGGGTATTTCCATATCACTGAACGCCAATGGCAGTATTTTCAGCGGCGGACACAACAGAGCCGGGGAACTTGGATTTTCCTTCAGCTCCGATGGCAACCGCTTTCTGCAGGATGTGAGCGGACTTTCCGCTCTAAAGAAAAAACTTCCTGAACTTCCGGCTGATTTCTGGCAAGGCAACGAAGATACTGTATTTCAACTGCTTAAAAAGAAAAACATAAGAGAAGTATTGGATCACTCAATGAAAATTCTCGCGATGTCGCTGGCCTCGGCGACCGCATTGCTTGATCCTGATGAAATTATTGTTTACTGTCCACTTTTTTCTGAAGAAAACATCCTGTGGAAAGATCTTAAAGATGAATTCAGCGAATCCCAAAAAACACAGAACATTCCACTGATTCAATTGATTCGAGCGGAAAATGCGAAATTCAACGCCGCAGCGGGAGCCGCTTTCATGTCCATAGAAACGGTATATCCCGTAAATCCCGATTGAAACTTGGCACTTTTAGTCAATATAAGAGGAGGAATACATGAGAAAAACTTGCACTTGCGGATTCCCCGATGAGACTTCGGGCTCAAATGCTAAGTCATTGCGGCTTATGGGTTTTACTTTAATCGAACTGCTTGTGGTTATTGCGATTATCGCAATTTTGAGCAGTCTGCTCATGCCGGCTCTTAAAAAAGCCAGGGATTCAACGAAAAAGATTTCCTGTGCCGGCAATCTTAAACAGATAGGCATCGCGTTTCAGGTATATCTGAGTGACAATGACGGTTATTATCCGAAAGCGCAAATTTGTGAATATGGCTACTACTGGAGTAATATTCTTTATGCGTTAATCACCGATAAGCCCCTCGGAAAAAGCGGAACATGCTTCTGCGGAACACATGGGGCCATGAATAATTATCTGGGCTTTGATGCGTTGGGTATCAGGAATGAATATGGAACTATTTTTCATTGTCCGTCACAAAAAATAAATCCATTAAGCAATAACCCGCGTTATCCAGCCTCATATGCAATGGTAACAAGCCTTGGAGGAAATGAATTCACTAGCAGTGATCTCACAAAACCATCTATTAAAGCTTCAAAAATCCAGTTGCCGTCCCAAGCGGCGCTTGTGACTGAAGGCTCTAACATGAGTCACTCGGCCTTCGTCTGGACAAACCGGACAATCCCATTCGATTTTTTCGGAGCGAATGACGGTCTGCATACAAATGGGGTCAATGTCCTCTATACCGACGGACATGTCGGCTATAAAAAAGCATCGGAAGTCCCGCTGACCAATACAGATACTGAAGGTAAAGCCTTCTGGCGTGGAATCAGGTAAATAATAACTCTTCACAAAAGTAAGGATAAACAAATGCTAAGAAAATTTACGCTCATATCTTCAATCATTATCGCGGCACTCACATGTTCTGCCAGAAACTATGAATTCAAAACATTCTCTTTGAAGCTGGATGACAGGGGGACGTTCACTTTGAGCCTTAATAAAGAAGAGATTGTAAACGGAATGCTTTTCCTGTCAGTGAAGTCAGAAAAAAAGATTGATTCAAGGTTCTTACAAAACTGCAATTATGTAAAGGAAAATCTTCAGCCGGCTTTTTCAATGGACGGAAAAGACCTTACAATAAGAGTTTCGGGAGAAATGAACAATAATAAAGAACTCAACACAACCATTCCTTTCACTGAATCAATAACCATTACTCCAGAAGCTCAGATAAAATTCTCTTATACTCTGAAAACACCAAAGAACTTAGAATTCAATAGCGTACCCCTATTACTAATGTCAATGCCATTCA
>MHBG01000121.1:0-8439 GCA_001804785.1 Lentisphaerae bacterium GWF2_45_14 | reverse complement strand
GAATACCGCAAAAGCCAGAATCTGCACAGGAACCATCTGCTTAATCTCAAAGTTGCCACGGATTCAGGCCCAATCGAATTTATTCCGCAAAACGGCGAGATAAGTTACAGCGATACCAGAAGCTACCAGAAAAACGGAAACCTCAGAGTCGATATTACCGGAGCCGAAAAAGATGGAATATGGAATATAAATTTTATAATCAAACTTCCTGTTAAAACATTTGAAATACCTGAAGAAATATCAAAGATCATTGGCGAAAAAAAGAAAAGCGAAATACTTGCTAAACTCGAAAACTTCAAACCTGACTTTAAAGACTGGGATATCTACCTGCCTCACCTCAAACGCACCCATCTATCCGGCTGGTGGAAACTTAAAATGCTCCCTAAAACTCAGGATAATCCAAAACTAGATGAAGGAACTCAGGAAGGATTCTTCAAGCCCGGTTTTGATGATTCGAAATGGACAAAAATGATGACTCCCGGCGACTGGCACAAGCCATTAATGAAGACTCGCAATGAAATAGATAAATCCCGAAGAGAGTTCGGGGGCGTCGGCTGGTATCGATTAACATTTAAAGCCCCTGAACTGAAAAAAGGGGAACGGGCAATCTTGCATTTTGATGAAATAATTCACAGTGCTGACATTTATTTAAATGGTAAACTTATCGGATCACATACCAATAAACGACTGGAAGGTATGCGTACGACACGTGAGGATTTTGAACTGGATGCGACTGACGCACTGCTTTCAGGAAAAGAAAACCTTCTCGCTGTTCGTGTTTATCATGACGGGAAACCCGTCAGATGGGAATGGGCAGCCCGTGGAGGAATAACCAGAAGAGTTTATATGGACATCAGGCCGGCGGAATGGTGCGGAGAAATCCTGATTACACCTGATAAAAATCTTAAAGGGATAAGTTTTGAATGTATCTTGGACGGAACGGAATCAAAGCCTTCAACTATTGACTGGAAAGCTGAAGTTTTTGAATGGAAAAGCGGAAAAATCGTAGCAGACTCCAAGCTGGGAAAACCTTATGAGAAAGACGGTAAATTATGGACATCTGGAAAAATCTCCATATCAGACGCAAAAACCTGGAGTTGCGAATCAGCGTTTCTTTACGGCTTGAGGATAAAACATAAATCGGGCGCAACCGCAGGGATCAGGCGTTTTGGGATGAGAATTTTTGAAGCAAAAGACGGAGCATTCCTGATGAATGGTAAACCGACCATGCTCATAGGAATAGTAACTGACGAACATAACTATTCAAAAGTCATAGGTGACCTCTTCATCCATAATGACGGAGACGCTCTCCGCAGATACCTGAAAACCTACCGTGACGCGAATGTCAATCATATCAGGTTTCACACCAGTTTCATGACTCCTGTTACTTACGATATTCTTGATGAGCTCGGTTTTATAATAACAGATGAAATAAATTATCCGTCACGGAAAATAAACGATCCTAAAGTGGCCGATAAAATCCAAAATGAACTGATTGAATACGTAACGGAAGAAGATGGTTCTCTTAAACCTGAGTTTGTTGAGAGAATAAAAAACAGAATCAATTTCCTGTATTCTCATCCATGCATATCAACTTTCAGTTTCGGCAATGAGATGCGCGATGAAAACAGATGCGGAAAGATGTTCAACAACCTTTATGACCTGTATTCAAAACTTGATAAGCAGGACAGACCCATAACACCGTCTTCTGGCCGTTTCTGGAAAAGTGGAGAGAACATTGAAAGCCTGAGTAAAAAAGACAAGCTGGACTATATAGACACCCACGATTATACTGGCAGTATAAGCAATTTGCCCATAGGCTATTGCCAACCAGTTGCCGAAGACTTCATCCGCCTTGCAAAGAAATATTATCCGGCTGGTCTCCCCCCTGTGATAAACGGCGAAACCGTATATTTTACAGACCACTATTATCCGCAGTTTTATGGCGATATATGGAAATCAGAAAATACCCAGGAGCCAGATTGGGACAAGTATCTCTGGGCATTGACAAAAATGAATGAGAAGTATCCGGGTCACAAGAAAATGAGTTACTACTGGGTCAGATGCTGGGGCACAAAAAATTATAAATATCACCAGAACCGCGGGCGCGGAATTTATACGGAACGGATACTCGACGTACAAAGAAAACTCTGCCCGGATCTTGACGGGTTTGAGATTCTAAGTGGAAGTTATTTCTCAAATCCGACACCTGAATTCCCGCTAAGTGAATCTAAAGTCATACCCAATGAAGCGTATGACTCCTTAAAGCAGGTATGCGCGCCTGCAGTAGTCGTCCTTGATTATATTTACCCAAACCGCTATTCAGATGAAGACATATCCTCACAAGCTTACGCAATCAATAACACAGAAAGCACCATTGAAAACGCAAAAGTCGAAATAGCGATTAAGAATAATGGAAAAACTCTCTCTCAGAAAGAGCTGACAATCGGTAAGCTCGAAGTAGGAGAAAAGAGAATAGCTCCATTCACAATTAAAACTCCTGACGTTGAGGGGAAATGTGAACTCAGCTACAAGCTTCTGGACAAAACAGGAACTCTTTGCGACAGAAAACTGGAACTGAATTTGAGGGAAAAAGAAAATGTTTTCAGGCCGATAGCAACAGATAAACAAATATGTCTCTATGACGCTGTGGAAAAAGTGTTCACTGGCATGGGCCGTCCGAACACATCAAGCCTCCTTAAAGCTTTCAATCTTAAGTATCAGATCACGCACGACTTTGGCAACCTTGAGAAATGCAATATTCTGATAATAGGCGCAAACTCATTTGATTCCAATCTGGAGAAGAATGCCGACAAAATAAAAAAATATATTGAAGACGGTGGACGCGTCTTAATTTTCGAACAGGTTCGTATGGGAAGCATCCCGTTTATAAGTGAACTTAAATACGTCCAGACCGGTTCCGGACAATTCGCGGAAAAAATACAAGGGAACCACCCCGTCGTAAAAAACATGACTCAGGATGAGTTTTTCTGCTGGGCACAGAAAGACTGGGGCGTTTATCATTCATTTGTTTCGCCGCTCTCTGAAGCAGCCATCCTCGTTGGTGGAGATTCAACAACATGGGGTTCCGACAACTTTGGCATGATAGTGGCAGATCTGAAAATTGGGAAAGGCACTGTCCTGATATCTCAGGCGGAAATAACCCCTGTCTTTGAAAATGATTCAGGAGCCGGACAATTAGCGCGCAATCTTCTGACGGCCGCATTGGATGATTCGGGACATAAATTTGCCAGAAAATTCAGAGGTACCCCCGTCAACGTAAAACCGCTGACCATGGAAAACGCTTACTTTATATCCCTGAATCCAGCCGCGAATATGGCCTTTGCCGATGAAAAGGCCGGAGACGGAAAAGGAGGCTGGAGCGACCAGGGGCCGAATAACGACTTGAGAAAACTTCCAATTGGAAACAATATTTTCGATGGTATTCCTTTCTCTATTTCCGATCCTTCTGAAAATAAAGGAAAAGCCTGTGTTGTTGTATCCGGAAATAAAAACCTCCCCTTCCCTGCTGAAAGCAAGCCGATGCCTGTAAACGAAAAACTCAAACGCCTCATATTTTTTCACACAGGAGCCTGGATGGGAAAAGAAAATTTCCCCGTGGGAAAATATACCGTTAATTACGCGTCAGACAAAAACATCGAGATACCTCTGACTATAGGAAAAGAAATCGCCGACTGGTGGAACGCTCCGGGACAAAAAATAGACAAAGGACAATGTGTATGGAGCGCCAAAAACGGAAGCAGCATAATAGGAGCGTTCGCGTATTCATGGACAAATCCGTACCCTGCCGATGAAATAAAATCAATAACAGTGGAAAGCGCGGGAAAACCTGTAATTGGCCTGCTTGCAATAACAGGAGAAAAGTAACAATGTAAAAAACAAAAGCAACATATCGTTTCATCTATGTGCCGTGCAAGCGGAGATATCAGGGAATTTTGAATTTTTTTGAGGATTGAGTTCAAGAATGAAGTTCGCTACACTACTGTCCGGTAAAAATCAGAACATAAAAGATGGGAAAAGTTCCTAATGTGCTGTTTCAGAAAAGAAGTTGATGTGGAAGATCAGAGCATGATTATGATGTCTACACATAGTGGTATTCTTGCTTCTTATATGCAATGTCATTTCTCGCCGGACAGTTGGCGGAATTATTCCATCACCGGAACAAAAGGAAGATTGGAATCGAACGCAGACAATTCAATAACCCTTTACACACAGAAAAACAATCAGACAAGATCTGGTTCAGGGTCCAGTTATTCCTCGGCAACATTCCAAATTGGAGAAGACAAGGGCGGACATGGCGGTGCGGACCCGAAAATGTGCAAAGCTTTTATTGACTTCCTTGTTGACGACATTCCACCTAAGGCAACATCTCACGATGGACTGATGGCGGTGTCCGTGGGGATAAAAGGAGCTGAATCACTCAGGAACGGTAATGTTCCAATTGATATTAAGGATTTGTAAAAATGCCTTCAACAGACAGCAGTAAACCCAATGTCATTTTTATATTAACTGATGATCAGGGATATTGGTCTCTCGGAGCTTACGGGAACAGGGAGGCAAAAACGCCCAGTTTGGACAGCTTGGCGGCAAATGGCATGCGGTTTGATAATTTTTTCTGTGTGTCACCGGTTTGCTCTCCCGCCAGAGCGTCGCTCTTGACCGGGAGAATCCCGAGTAGGCATGGTATACACGATTTTCTGAATGGGGGCGATGTTAAGGACTTATCTGTAGAGCCGAATGGGAAGGGGGTTGCTATTGAATACCTTGAAGGACAGCCGGGATATACAGATTTTCTCAATGACGCAGGCTATACCTGTGGAATCAGCGGCAAGTGGCATTTGGGAGACAGTCATAATCCACAAAAAGGCTTTAAATACTGGGAAGTTCATGCAAAAGGGGGCGGACATTACTACAACGCCCCCATGATGAAAAACGGCAAAGTTTATTATGAAAAAAGCTATATAACCAATGTGATTACAGATAACGCGTTGCTTTTTCTTGAGCAGCAGAAGCATGAAAAAAATCCATTTTATCTGAGTGTGCATTATACTGCGCCTCACTCTCCATGGGACAAGGAAGAACATCCGGCTGAATATTACAACTATTTCTATGATAATTGTGATTTTGAGTCTGTACCCGACGGAATTCTTCCGGCAGAATGGATAGAAAGTCTCAGTATACCTGTAAAAGAAAAGGAAGAGCGCAGAAAATATTTAAGCGGTTATTTCGCGGCAGTTGCGGCTATGGACGCGAATGTCGGCAGAATTTTGGAATGGCTCGATAAAAACAGTCTTACTCAATCCACTCTTATCTGTTTTTCCAGTGATAACGGTATGAATATGGGGCATCACGGTATTTACGGAAAAGGCAATGCAACTTTTCCGCTGAACATGTATGAGGAATCTGTCAAAGTTCCTTTCATCATGTCCCTTCCCGGAAGAATTCCGCAAGGAGCTGTTTCCAATGACCTTTTGAGTCATTATGACTTTATGCCGACCCTGCTTGAGTATCTGGGAATAGATATGCCGGATGACGACAAATTGCCTGGAAAAAGTTTTGTTCCGCTTCTCAATGGGGAAAAAATCGATAACAAGAAAGCTGTGGTGGTATTTGACGAATACGGACCTGTCCGCATGATCCGCAATGAAAAATTCAAGTATGTGCATCGTTATCCATACGGACCGTTTGAATTTTATAATCTGAAGGACGATCCCAATGAAACGGTCAATTTATATGACAACCCTGATTTTAAGTCAAAAATACTTGAAATGCGTTCAGCGCTATACAACTGGTTCAATAAATATATTGATCCTGAATTCGATGGTGTGAAAGAACCAGTGGATGGAGGCGGACAATGTTATTGGGCTGGTTCTAGGGGTATTAATGAGCAAAATTATCCGGGGAAGCGTTGGTAACAGGAATAATTCTGAAAATTACCAATTACGGAAAAAGCTCCAGCGACCTCTGATCTCAAGCCCGGACTTGGCGAGCAGGCAGGATGTGATAAAAAATTTTCTGATTCTTTTTCGCTTATTGTTATAGAATATAATCTTGACAACGCTTGTTGAATCGTGTATACTAAAGCGTGTAAAGTAAAGTGGGTCTTATTATGAGTGCTGTAACTATGATGGATGTGGCTCAGGCCGCAAAAGTAAGCCGGACAACGGTTTCCATGGTGTTGAACGGCACTGACGAAAAATGGAGAATCAGTGACAAGACCCGTGAGCATATATTGTCTACGGCGGAGCGTCTTGGTTACCGTAAAAATCTCATAGCCCGTTCGATGGTAACCGGAAGAACTAATGTAATTGGAATTGTCGGTACGCTGGATCACAGTTTTGGCGCGGATATCCTCAGGGGAATTTCGGAAATTGCCGGGAATGACGCCTATTCCATAAAATACTTCCGAGGTGAAACAAATGAAGAACTCGCCGAAATTGCCAAAGCTTGCGTCGGACAACGTCTTTCCGGAGTTATAAGCCACATTGATGAATTTGATTCTAACCTAAGCAGCGAGCTTTCTGGCGCGAAAATTCCGATGGTGCATGTGGACAATATTTTCCCGGATGCGTTATCTTCCTGTGTATGTTCCGACGATTTTAGCGGTGCGGAACAGGTAGTTGAGCACCTTTACAACTTAGGGCACCGGAAAATCTCCTATGTCACAACTGCCTTGAATCACCTTTACGCTAAAATTCGCTATGATGGTTTCCTCGCAGGTATGGAAAAGTACGGTCTTAAATTTGATAACACACAACTTGGACTTACTGATTTTAAAACTGAAATAACCAACGATTTTAGAAAAATAATTGCAAAGATTATAAATTCAGAGGTAACAGCAGTATTCTGCAGTGGAGACCCATTGGCAGTGAAGGTTCTGAAAATCGCCGTAGAAGATGGCATAAAAATACCAGAAGAGCTCTCCATTGTGGGATTTGCCGATTTGGATTACGCTCAATGGTCTGTTCCTGCTCTGACCACAGTGAGACAGCCTTTCGTGGAAATGGGACGAGTCGCGACAAAAATCCTATTGTCAGAAATCAATGACAAGGCTCCTTGCAGGAAAATAAAACTGCCCATAGAACTGGTAGTCCGTCAATCAACCGCAAAAGTACCTAGTGAAAAGCATAGAAATAAAAAAGGGTAAGAATTATGTTTATAGACATTCATGCGCATGCTTATCGGAGACCGGTGCCTTTTGTTACGTTGTTTCCCACAGCTGAACAGGTGATTGAACGTTATGACAGGGATGGGATAGAAAAAGGAATACTGCTTCCGATTGTCAATCCTGAGATTTATCTGCCTCAGGCCAATGAGGATATTCTGGATATGTGCGAGAAATATCCAGACCGCCTTTTCCCTTTCTGCAACATTGATCCGCGAGCATTGACCAATTCTTATGATGCGCCTCTTGACCGTCTGTTGCGATATTACAGAGATAAGGGTTGCAGAGGGGTTGGCGAGATAATGCCGAACTTGCCGTTTATGCATCCGATGGTGCAAAATCTCTTCAAGCACGCGCAGGATGTCGGGTTGCCGGTAAGTTTCTGCGGGTCGGATCAGAATGGAGGGGATTTTGGCCTGTATGATGATCCCGGTTTGCCGCAACTGGAACATACGCTGCAGAAATTCCCGAACCTTGTCGTGCTCGGGCATGCCCATACATTATGGGCCGAGGTTGCCCGTTTGGATACTCCTGCTCAAAGAAAGACAACGTTTCGCCCCGACGGCGAACAAGTCGGTTTCCTGATGCCCGAAGGCCCTGTAAAGGAAGAAGGTGTATTCCCGAAACTTCTGCGGAGATATCCGAATCTCTATGGCGAACTGAATGATTCGGCTTGGACATTTTTGCAGCGGGACCATGATTATGCCTTAAAATTCGTTACAGAATTCCAGGACAGGCTTCTTTTCGCCACGGATTACTGTAATGTCGATGCACAGGTTCGCTTTAATATGCTTGAGCTTCTTCTGAAATGGCGTGAGTCAAAGAAGATAAGCGAAGAGATTTTTAATAAAGTCGCGCGTGAAAACGCGATTAAACTTTTCAACGTATAAAATAAATTTTGTGAAAATAAAAAAAGGTGTTCAACATGGGAAAAATTAAAATTGCACTGATTGGTTGCGGGAACAATGGGCATAACCATTTAGACGTCCTGAAGGGCATGGAGGGACTGGAAATCGTGGCAATGGTTGATCCAAGAATTGAAAGCTTAAAAAAAGAAGAGCTTCCCAAGTGCAATCTGTATAAAGACACTACTGTCCGGTAAAAATCAGAACATAAAAGATGGGAAAAGTTCCTGATGTGCCGGGCGGTTCCAGTCGGGTGGTTTTTCAAGGGCGCGACGTTCAAGGCACAGCATTTCAAGCAAGGACAGATTCTGCATGAGGGTTTCTTTGATGCGGCGGGTGATTTTCGTC
>MHBG01000120.1:0-2500 GCA_001804785.1 Lentisphaerae bacterium GWF2_45_14 | reverse complement strand
CTTCTAGGTCAATTACATTCTTAATATCGCCCTGAAGATCTAGAGTCAGAATTTCGTTTATTTTTGTCATGTACAGCCCCTTATTTCACCAACGTGCAGCGATACTTCGATGCTGGTTTGAAGTTCAAAAAGTAAATGTTGTCATCCTCAATCTTTGAGGGGTAAAAAATTACAAGAGGATGAGGCAGGTTCATGACGGCCTCATGCTCCATGATGTTTACGTTTTCGATTCCTGTCCCAAAGAGGCAACCGGTTCTTATCAGAAATGGAATTTTGTCGTTCCGGCAGGCATTCTCAATTTCTCCTATAATCAGGTCAAAAAGATCCGGTGTAGGATCATCCGAACGAAAGATCAGGTGAGGAGTATTTTTGAAATCGTTATAATACTCGCTGAAGGATTCCCAGCCATCCTCGTCTATAAACTGAACCAACAATTTACTGACATCAATAAATGTTGCGGCATCAGCATAGAAATCTTTGGCCTTCTCTATATATTGCTGTTCTTCGTTAGGCGGATAAGAGAACAGAATGCTGTTCCCTCCGTTTGCCTGCCGACGTAGGTGATCTTGGTTTTCTATGTGGAACTTCAGGTCTGTAAACTTTTGTTGCTGATCAGTTATATAAGGCATCGCAAATTCCTTTATAGCTATGGGTTAGTTCGACGTTTAAAGCGATACCGTTGAAATTCATATTAAAAAAGCCTTTGATAGAGAGCTTTTTCAGCCGATCCTGAACATCATCCGATGGTATAAAACTGACAGGCAACAATTCGCTTGTCAGGATATTACTGGCACTTGGAGAGAATAATTTTGCAAAGTAAAGAAAGAGCACCTGCGCTTCTGAGGAAGGTCTTATGTGCTTGAATGACTTGACTCTTCCGGGACTCAGTAATCCGAGCTTGCTCATCAAATTTAAGTATTTGGTCGAAAGCGTATTGATGGTGTTTTCAGACCAGTTGATTTGCCGCGATTCATTCTGGCGCAGAAATTCTTTCAGATAAGCGGTGATATCATCCTTGGATATACTGGCGCGACCCGAGTAGTAGGTTTTAACAAAAACTCGTGACGTGATTTCTCTAAATAACCTGTTGTTCAGAGCAAAATGCCAAACAAAAACCAGCTCTTTATCCTGCAGGGGTACACGATCGGTAAAAATTCCACGAACAAGAGACTGATGATCTTTACTTTTGAAGTGCAGAAAAGCCTTTCGAACCTCTCGCGCAATCCTCGTACGGCTCTTTTCAGTGCGGAGATTAAATTCATTACGCTGATTGACGAGCTCTTTCAACGAGTCGGATTGACTGAAATGAGAATCTAGGGCTTTGAAAATGACACTACAATCCCTCAGTCCGCCAATCACGTTGATTGCGGTATTATAAGCGCCAAGATCTGTCGTGTTATTCAGTCGTTCCATTGATTATTGTTCATCCTTTTCCGGTTTGTCCGCAGCGCTACCAGAGCGAACCCACGCATCAACCGCATTCTGTTTAAACATCCATCGACGTCCTACTCGGTGACCCGGCATATGCCGTTGCTCAATCCACTTATAAACGGTTTCGTTACTCACATTGAGATATTTGCAAATGTCATCGACTGTAAGCCAGCGCTCTTCCATAAATACTAACCTCAGTTATCGCAAAAAGCTCCAATTTAAGTGCGTATTTGACCTAAATCAAATAAATTATTGCCGAATTATGTCGATTAGTCAATGCGCAAAATACATTTACTGCTAAAAATAATACGGAACGATGGTTTAATTCTTTTTTCTTAAGGCTTGAAATGGAAGAACGGAAATGTATTTGGTTTCATCTGTGCTGTATAACGAGAAGTCAAATACTAATATTTGTCAATTTTTAAGATTTCCTGTTTCTAAAATTAGAGAAACGGCAGGAAAATAATGAGATTGTAACATTTGCTGAACTATAACTGTGTTCTTGAAAATTCTTATTCAGGTGCAGGTCACCTTACGTAAAAAGTCACTTATCTACCAAACAATGTCCGGCGGCAGACTCTGCTCAAGGAGCGGGTCACCGTGCAATTTCATTTCTTCGGCCATCCTTTCGCGAAGTGTCAATGCTGTCTCGATTATTTCCTGTTGCGTATATTCAACTTGCGGATCAACCGTTGCCTTGGGTTCTTTTTCCCACAGTGGTTCTTTTTCCCACAGTGGTGCTTTTTCTTCTAACAGTTGACGGCGACGTTGTCGCCAGGAAATAAGGAGATCTCTGAGCTCATGCGGGTCATTTAAAAGATCGAACATTTGATAGTGGTTGATGCTGTAGGTAAATATCAACTTGAGGATAAAGAAAATAGCTAATATTTATTATATATTTTAAGTTTTCTGTTTCTGAAATTGATGATCCAGGTATTCTTTGACAATTCCCTTCCAGGAGCAGATTTTGAGCTTGGCGATGAAAAAATAGAGAGAGTTTCGAGAGTTGCGGATGCTCATGCATCTTTCAATTTCGAAACAGACTCACTTTGCGGAAGTTTTCCTAGTG
>MHBG01000119.1 GCA_001804785.1 Lentisphaerae bacterium GWF2_45_14 | reverse complement strand
TACAAAGGCGCGAAAATAACGGTAAAAAGAATAAAAAGCATGGGATTCAACGCCATTCATTTGTGGCTATCGAGAGGCACGTTTCATCAGCCTGGCAGAGACTGGAAAAGCTTTATCAAGGAAAATAAAGGATCTCAGAAAGGTCTTGATCTTCTGGATTATTTTATTGCCTGCTGCAAGGAAGAAAATATTTTTGTGAGCATCGCATTAAGTCCCAGAGGCGATGAGATTACACCGGATGTTTTCGACCTTGCTTCATGCGACGACAGCCTTTCCAAAGATCAGTGGTTCAAGAAATTCTCGGACTGCAAGCCCAAATATTCCATATCCGCCCTCCGTTATCTCGATGAAAGAATTGCCAAAGCCTATGAACTTCATTCCGCCTTTTTTCTGAACAGAATAAATCCATATACCGGATGCAGATATGCCGAAGAACCAACTATAGCCCTTTACGAATTTGCCGATGAGTGCGATTTCCTTGCATGGCCGCCGAGAAATCTCAAATCAGATGATCTGGCTGGATGGCAGATAAAAAGGAAATGGGAAATTTTTCTTAAAGTCAAATATCACGACACGGAAACCCTGAAAGCTGCTTGGGGAAGCCTTCTCGAAGGAGAGAATATTACAGATATGAAGGCTATGTTTTATCCCGGAAGAGAAATAGATAAGACTCCATCCCCACGAATCGAAGACGCCTGGGAATTCCTTTATGGCCTCTGCTCTTCCAGCGATGAGGCATTTCTCAAATCTTTCCGCAGTATGGCTCAGGAAGGAAAAGGATGCAATATTGTTCCAATTACAATGGATTCGGTAATCTATACAAAACTTGGAAACCTCTATGCCATTTCTTCCAAAAGCTCGTTTACCTGCGGAACGGAAATGCTGAGAGGCGGAGCTATTGAAAAAAATGCCGACGGATATGCATGGACGCCATTGTCTTCGATGTCTCCAAAGGAATTTCATTACAGCGTATCGCCCGGACTTATAAAAATTAAAGGAAAACCATTTTGTCCTTATGCCGGGGGCGAGCTTGTCAATAATCCCTATCGTGCCGCGGCTCCATTTTTCAGAAGCATCTGGGCTTCTTATCAGGACTGGGACGGCGTTTTTTCCTATTGCTGGGGATACCACAGAAACAAACTGGAGCCTAACAATTTTGGAGATTTCTGCGGGAATTCCCTTTTTCCGGCATCTGTGGATTCCCCGAATGACGGATATGACATTCTTAATGACGAAGTCTATTTGTCGGTACAGAAACTGGCCTCGCAAATATTTCTGAATACCTCTGTTGCCAAATCAAAGGATACTGTCCTTTTCAGATTCGGACGGAAAGCTCTTTTTTCCCTTGATGCTATGGGCTATTATCAGAGTATCTGGCCGGAAATGGCACCTGCAAGTTTTCTTCATTCTGCTGAACTTTCCCTGGAACCCGATGGGCCTTTCCGTATGGAGTCGAAAACGGAATCTGTTCCGGCATTGGAATACCCGCTTAAATGGGAAAATGGCTTCGAATGGAACTGGAAGGAAGGATTTATGAAGCTGGATACTCCGTCAGCAAAGGGATACGCCGGACGTTGCGACGGCCCGATAAATTTCAAGGATGGAATCAGCCTTGACGCAGGCAAAGAAGAATTCATTGTTTTTATGATTGCATCATGCGACTCGGCTCCGATAGATAAATCCAGAGAACTCAGCATGTCTTTTGTTTCAAGCTCCCGCAACAGCGGATATGAGGAAGACTTTACGCGCCTGCAATTTACGCGCCTTAACAGTATCGACTATCCAAAAGAGTGGAGCATTGTAAAGAATTCCGGTTCATTGCCTGTCCTGGTGAAACGCCCTTCCGGAATTGTAAGAATTCCCTGGAACGGAAAAGTCGAAAAATACGATTTTGCAATGAATCTGTTTCAGGAAAAGCATTTCAAAGACAGCTTCGAGCAGAAATCGGATGAACCCGTTTTTATAACAAAAATAAAAAGACAGAACTTTAACCCATGAAACACGAGGAGTTTTTCAAGATGCGGAAGATTATGGTTTTTTCCATGCTGACTATTGCTGTTTTCAGTATCCGAGGAGAAAGCGAGACTTTTAATATCGCTCCTTTTTCGAAATTGCGCAGTACGCCTTATGCAGGATTTTCTCTTACAAATCTTGTGGCAGGCGATTTCAAGCACGATCCCCCGGAAATGCAGCCGCCTTATGCAACCGTCCCTGAATTCTGTACCCGCAGCTTTCAGACAGATATGAGACTCGGGGCATCGGTTTCCCTGGAATTTCCGGAAATTCGTAATCTGAAAAAGATCCGGCTGCGGATTCTCGCCTATAACTGCGAAGGTGTTAATTTTGGCACCGCAAAAAATTATATCCTCAATGCCGATAAAAACGGAGACGGAGTCTTTGAGACCAATCTGGGCAGTATCGAAAACAAAGGAGACAAATGGATTGAATTCAAATTAGAAAAGCCTCTGTCCTGCAAAGGATTATCCGTACACGCCGAAGGCGGCGGCACCTCCATATATTCGGGACTTGCGGCGATAGAGGCGTATGTGGATGGCAAAGAGTTAAAAGCGGCGGAAAATATTTTCAAATCTCCGGAACTCAAGCTGGAAAAAATTTCCGAACTGAAGGATGTGGAATTGAAGGACGACAAGCTGCAAAGGGTTATCTACATCTGGGGAATCAATTCGGCTTATGTTTCTGAAGACAGTATAAAGAAGATAAAGGATTTGGGGGTAAATACAATCATCCTGTATTCCAATGTCCCCGCGCCGCTGAACGAGATTGAAAAAGGAGAAAAATTTACCATTCCGAAGGATGCCGAATGCAGATGGCTCTGGGAACGGGGCTGTAAAATGCTCAAAGATGCCGGAAAGGACAAGTTTACTGCCGTCGCCTGGCCCAGTGAAGTTGTCGTCGGGTTGAAGGAAAATCTATTATCCGCAGTTTGCGGGAAATTCCATAAATATGGAATCAAGGTAATAGCGTCTTATCCTGTAACTATTCCTTTTGACATGATCAAGCACTATGGTCATGGAGGACAAAGCGACTGGCATGGCGGCTACGCCCCTTCGTGTCCCTGCATGACGAATTCCGATTTTCTGAAAAGAGTCGGCTCAAAACTGGCGGAGGAAGCCCTGAAGTCGGGAGCCGACGGAGTCATCCTCGGCGGCGACGAATTCAATGCCGAAGGACACCGCCTGGCAAATATATCTCCTCATGACCCGTGCGTCGATAAATTCCTGAAAAAGTACGGATATGCAACTCTTCCTGTCGATGCGGATGATACACTGCGTTACAGGCAGTGGGAACTTTTTGAATATGAAGGAGTTGCTGAATTATTTAAAACATGGGCTTCTCACGCAAAAACTACTAAATCCGATGCTGTCGCAACCTGCCTGCTGGTGCCATCTCCCATTTGCTTTTCCGACCGTATGTGGTCGGGTATCGCCTTCGATATTATAGGGCGCAATTCCGGCATGGATTACATGAGCACCGACTATTACCGCCCTCTGACAACAATAAAAATAATCCAAGCGGCAAGCCCCGGCCGGAAGGGCGGCTATACCTGGCGGCTTGGTTATTTCAAACCTGGCTATATTCCTTTTGCAAATGAGATTGACGCTTCCGGGGTACTCCTCTCAATGCTCGGTCAATGCGGCAAGGGACTGGCCTCCGTCGAAGTTTACGAAAACAGGCATATATGCAACCCGAAAAAAGGACAGCAGGACAATGTCAGGGATAAAGCGGCAAAAGAGCTTGCGAATACGTTTGTCATCATGAAAAATCTCCAGCAGAGAGGAATCTGCGAAGCGGCGCCGCCGAAGAATATTGCGATGCTTTATTCACGCGCGTCGGAGGACTGGTATCAGCTCCGCAACGGCTATATCCAAAGCGCATCTCCTCTGATGATGAGCAAGACCTGGGGCAATGACTGGTTAAATATCTTCTCGAAAAAAATAACGCCAGAAAGAACAGAGGAAAATTTCGCACAGATGGAAGGCTATATATGGCACCAGGCGATAATGGATCTTTTTACATCAAGGGGATATCCCTACGAACTTTTCTATCTTGACAATCCTGAGTCTTTGAAAGAATTGAATGATTACAGAACTATCATAATTCCATTTGCATATTCCATAAGCGACGAGTCAGTCGAAAGACTTGAGGATGCGATCGATAACGGAGTTAAGCTTATTGTCATAAACAGAAAAGGCGAGACTGATGAGATGGGACAGGTCCGCAAAGCTCCGGCTCTCGAAAAATTCAGAGGACAAAAAAATGTTGAAATTATCGAATTCGACATAAAAGGAAAAGGCGAATGTGATCTGGCAAGCGCCATCATTCCAAAGCTTGATATTAAAACACCATCGTTTCGCGTTATGGATGAAAATCTATATGGAAGGATATTCTGTTTCTTTCTGGAAAAGGACAACAGGTATTTTGCGACACTGGTGAATTTTGATCAGAGAGAAATTCCTGTCGAAATACGCCTTCCCGGAGAGATTCGTTCAATTGAGGCAATCAGCGGAGACGGAATATCAAAAGCCAGTCTCAATGATTCCGATATTTTCACATTCAAGGCAAAACCGCATTCCGCAACTATTTTTGTTGCCGATATTTTGAAGAAATAACCAACTCAGGAAGGAATGTCCATGAGCAATGTCCATGACGATATAGCATTGAAGGCGTTTGGGGTTTTGCCGCCTGTTATGCAAAAGCCTTTTGCCCCCTATATCAACGAGTTAGAAAAAAGTTCATGGTATCCGGATATTTTCGCAGATCGCAATATGCCGAAGAAAAAAAAGGCCCTTATAGATCCAGAAGCCGACCGCTTTATATACCCCGATCCTCCGGAAAACAGGCTCTATAAAAAAATAATGAGCATTACAAGAAGAGAGAGCGAAATTACCGCAATGCCTCCTCTGCGTTCCGTATACCTTATTGAGCATTATATTGACAGGGTAATGGAATCCCTCGCAGCAGAAAATTATAAGGATGCCATTAAATTTTTGGGAGTGTTTTCACATCTTATCGGAGATACCGGCGAACCGGTACATGCTTTGAATCCCGAAATCATAGACATCGTTCTTCCGCCTCCACGCAAATTCATCGGAATGGAACTTCATGCAAATATTGAAAAGCTTAGCGCCCATGTCGATATTGCTTCATACAAGCCGCGTTTGCTTGGCGCTAATAAGGCTCAGATTATCATGGGTGTTTACGAGGGACTGTCTGAAGTGCGCAACATAGGTTCGGCTCTGGCTGTTCCCATAACCCAGGCGCTGTATGCTGGGAAACGCAAAAAAGCTGTGGAGCTTTCCGGGCTGGCGCAGAGTGCCGCCGCAAAACTTTTTGCCGATTTCATGTACTCCGTTCTTATGCTTTTCAAAAAGGGCGAACAGAAACAATCCGGGACGCTTGATCTCAGGCAATATCCGTTTATAAGCTGCGAAGTCGACATGCTTTACAGATACCGGCCAATGATCGATATTTCGCTTATTCCGTATTCCGGCGGGAAAAAATATCCGCTTTCGCTGCTGACAACTAAAGGTATTGAACGTGTGCGCGGAATAGGAGTACTCGCCTCCATGGCTCCCCCGTATACCCGGGAACATATAAGAGAAGCAAGGGTCGATTACTTCCTTGTGCCGGGGGCCTACCGTCGCTTTTCTGCACGTGCAGGACTCAATCCGCTTTTTAAAAAGGCGATATGCGGTGCGGAATTCATTGTCACAGGAGACGGAAAAGAGCTTTTTCACTCTCAGAAGATAGATCCGGGGAATAAATGCGTCGAAATTGATACTCCGCTTGACGGCGTGTGCTGGCTGACGCTTCTTATGCGCTATATCAATAATCCTTCTTCTGATGATGTGCAGCGGCTGCATTGCGAATGGGCAAGTCATGGTGTATGGGCGGATCCGCGGCTTTGTTCATGAAATAAAAGGGAGAGTATTTAAATGATTCCTATGGGAAAATATAACGCATATATAGGTGATTTTCATACGCACTGGTACTGGGACGTCGAAAATCCGACGCTGCTCATTGCCGGGATGCGAAGCCTGGGAGCTGATTTTATAACACTTTGCTATCAATGGAGTTATGATGAGATAGAAAAAATGTTGTCATTCATCGCGGATTATGAAGTACCGCTCCGGATTTTTCCCGGTAAAGAACTTACGTTTGCAGCCGGACATGTGGTCTGCCTGGTCGACAGATTATTCAAGCCGGCAGATTATTCGGATGCCGTACCCTTCTCTGAAAATCTCAGAAAAATGAAAGATTCCGCCAGTCTCGTAATTCTGGCGCATCCAGACACCAACTGGAGTTCTGCGTATGACGGTTCCTACGCTCCTCTTGCCGGACTTTGCCGAGCAGGGCTGGTCGACGCCGTGCAGGTACAGCATCCGGAATCCTTTCTTGCGCTTAAAGATGCCGGGCTTCGAATATCTCCGCTTGGAGGGTTCGATATACACGCATGTGGTCAGCTTACAGAAAAACATCCCCTGGCTTTCAACAGTTCATTCAGTGCGCTGAAACATTTTTCTCCATGCTCTCCCTATCTGTCTATAGTCATGGCGGAAAATTCAGAGGAATCATCCATAATCTCCGCAGTGAAAAATGGACGTGCCGCCGCGTTCAATCTTGAAAAGGAAGAGATACTTGGCCCGCCTGAACTGGTGGAGGAACTGTTTGCCGGAAACTTTTATGAAAAATGGAGGAACTCATGTCGGGAAAACGATTATCTGCCGGTTGAGGGGCGTGTCCTTGCCGGAGAAAAGGCCCGCCTTAAAATCAAAGGCGCAAAACGTATTCTTTTTCAGTCTGCACGGATTGACGTTCCGGCAGAGTACAGATCCGACGACGGTGTCTTCGATATCAGGAATGTCGAAGACGCTCTTCCGAGAGATTCCTATTACGCGCCGCTTTCTGTGGAGTCGGAAAAATATACCGGATTTTTGGGAATACTTGTCGAACGTTCTCTTTTGCTTGAGACGACCACATCTGTCAAAAATTCAGTCCCGTTCGTTGAATTTTCAATTCTCAACCGTACGTCAAAAAAACAGGATTTCGAACTCAAGTTGTTCCTGGAATCTCTGAAGATATCCAGGACGGTCACCCTTTCAGTTCCTCCTGAATCGTCTTTTCTGCACCAAATCCCTCTTCCTGAAATTCTGAAATGGGGAGAAACTTTCAGTTCCGAAATATCCGTTTATTCTTCATCCTTGAATTTTAAAGAAAAGAAGATTCTGAGTTTTCCCGTATGCCGCCGGATCGAAGAGAGTGGGACTCCGTGGAACATTGATGAAAAATATGCGATTGTTTTCAGTTCTTCTAGCTTGGACCGCAAGGAGTTCTGGAACGGCCCGTCCGATCTTGGCGGAATAATGAATTTATCTTACGATGATGACTTTTTTTATCTCTACGCTGAGATTTCCGACGATACTCATTTCCAGCGCTGGTCGGGGTGGGAAACCTTCTGGGGAGACTGCATACAATTTGCTTTCCAGTCTGGAGTCAATAAACAGGATGCCTATGGCAGTAATTATGAATTTGCAATTGCGCTGACGGAAAAAGGTCCTGAAACATTTCTCTGGAACGCACCGGGACAAGGACAAGTCAGACGTCTCTGCGATGCTGCGGAACTTGAAGTCGATCGAGACGAGACTTCAAAGATAACAGTGTATAAACTATCTCTGCCATGGTCGGAACTCTCTGGATTCAAAGCCGCGCCGGGAGAGCGCTTTCTCTTCTCCGCATTACTTCTGGATAATGACGGGGACATCGTCCGCCGCAAATGGATGTACTACGGAGAAAATATTGCCGTCAGGAAATCAATGGCAAATGCGCACTGCGTCACTCTTGAATAGGCTTTTTGCCGGAAGGATATAAAAATGGACAAAAATACATGGTTTGTCAAGGCCCGGTTCGGGCTGTTTTTACACTGGGGAATCTATGCTATCCCGGCAAAAGGCGAATGGACCTACGCAAACGACAAATGGAAACCGGGCGAATATGAGGGACTGATAAATGAATTCAATCCTGTCAATTATGATCCGGCTCTCTGGGCAGAGCTGGCACGGAAGGGAGGCATGAAGTATGTGGTGTTCACCACCCGCCACCACGACGGATTCTGCATGTTTGACAGTCACTACACGGATTACAAGATTACCAACACGCCTTATGGCAAGGATACAACCCGGATGCTAACAGATGCATTTCGGGCAGCGGGATTGCGTGTCGGTTTCTATCATTCACTCCCAGACTGGACGCATCCGGGATATGCCGACCAGGAAAGTCCGGAATATATTCAAAGGGGCGAGCTTCACACGCCTACAGCGGAACAGTACCGGGCCTATGTTGCTCTACTCTACAACCATGTTGAACAGCTGATGACCGAATACGGAAAGATCGATCTGCTTTTTCTGGATTACACCAGTAAATACAAGGCGGCTGAAGACTATTTCGACCGGGAACGGCTGTTGGCGATGATCTACAAACATCAGCCTAAAATTCTGGTTAACGACCGTCTGGCGTATTATAAAGACAACGTACGGGATTTTGACTATTACACACCTGAAATCTGCGTTCCTAACCAACAGCAGCAGGTCAAAGGCAGACCGGTTCTCTGGGAAACTTGCGCTACAATGAATGATCACTGGGGATACTGCCGCGGCGATGAGAATTACAAGCCTCTGGAAGCGCTGATCTGCGGTCTGGCCGGATGTGTTTCCCGCAACGGCAATCTACTACTGAACATCGGTCCGGATGAAACCGGACGCTTTCCCGCAGGTGCAACGACGCGACTGAAAGAACTCTCGAAGTGGATGAAATTAAATGGAGAAAGCATTCATGGGGCCGGAAAGTCTGAATTCCAGCCTCCGCACGGAGGAATCTACACGCAAAAGAAAAACTATCTCTATCTCCACCTGATGCAGCCCCCGCTCGGCGATATCATTCTGCCTCAACTGTTTGATAAAGTGGAAAAAATTACACTTCTGCGCGATGCTTCAGATGTCCCGATGATAACCTACTGGGGCGGCGAACTTCTGAAGAACGGCGAACTACGTATTCGTCCAGTCGGAGCAAAAGCCGGAGATGTTTTAAAAATAAAACTGAATCACTGGTATCCTGCTCCGAACCGGGATTTAGCGGAAGGCTTTACCAAAAGAAAAATTTGGCAGTCCAAGTGCAATTCATAGATATTTTCAGGAATGGATTCAGAAAGATTTTTTCAAAAAATTATGGAAGAAGGGATTGGCGGAATATGATGAAATGGAAGGAATTGCATGGAGTTGGCAAAGTATCGATGGAACTTATGTGAAAAGTCCAATGGAAAATGATGACACCGGGAGAAATCCCGTGGATCAAGGAAAAAAAAGGAAGCAAAAGACATCTATTGGTGGACGGGCATGGGGTCCCGCCGTCAATAGTCGCGGCAGGAGCAAACAAGCATGATACGACTCAATTTGCCGCAGTTCTTTGGCATAAATTTCAAACAAGAAAGATGTTTGGCAAAATTTGTGCGCCGATGCGGGATACACAGAGACACAAAAGAAGCGCGTGACAAAAGTCGCTAACTATAAAGCATTTATAAAATAAAGAGAAAAAGGTGAAAATAAAAGAACCAATACGATTATATCCTCGAAGAGATGGGTTCTTGAGGCCTGTCATTTATGGTTTAACAGATTCAGAAAAGTATTGATCCGCTGTGAAAAGAAGAGTTCAAATTACTTGGCATTATGCATGTTGGCCGCGGCAATCATAACTTTGAATAAAATTGGCATTATTTATGGATAAGCTCTTAAAAAGAAACACATGCTGTCTTATAGGAAGATAAAAAAATGACGGAATACGTACATGAAATCAGTGGGGGCGGGAAAAGTTCGAATCCAGGGGAGAACAGTGACTTTTCAAGGCCTTGCAGTAAACCATTGCGTTTCCATTTGCTAGGCACGGCTGCCGGCAACCCCACGCTGACGGAATCCAACAGCGCTACGGTCATGGAATACGATAACAAATATTTGCTGTTCGATGTCGGCGATGGAACCCTGACCAATCTATTGCGTCAGGGCATCAAGCCGGCGGCAATAGAGCAGGTCGTGGTGTCGCACTGGCACTGTGACCATGTACTAGGCCTCTATGCTTTACTGCACCAGTTGAAAAACCCCAAGTGCCGCCTGCCTGTTGCAAAAAGCTATTTCGAGTTGTTCCGCAAGGGAGTGAGAGGCCTAGATGAGCCAGGCGGACCATGTGTCTCGCCCGAGTTCATTCCATTGCGTCCTAGAGATTCCTTCCGTTTTGGTGATTTCATGATTACCGCCTATGAAAACGATCATATATGGCCGCATCAGGAGCCGGAAATCCGCCGCGAATTTCCTTCGCTATCATTTGCCATTACAGGGGCCTCTCTTCGAATCCTGTTTTCTGGCGACCTCGGATCCCAAGCCAATGAAACGCATTTTTGGGAACTGCTAAAACAGCCTGTTGATCTGTTAATCATGGAAGCGGCCCATCTGATGCCGTTTGAAAAATTCATTTCCAGATTCTGGACTGCTCAGGTTCGCCGAATTGTTTTTACCCACGTCTGGCGCGATGTCTTTTCGCCCGACGAACTCAAAAAACGATTCGAGAATACATTGCATATTCCGATTGATATTGCTAATGACGGCGACTGGATCGAACTCGGAGAAACAGTGCGTTATGGGACTCGGGATGCGTTGCCCAGCGCGATGAAACCGTTTCGCTATTTTACCACAGCAGAAAAGGAAGCAATATTCGCTACAGAAGGCATCCCGTCTAGATGGAAAGCCATTGGCCCTTTTGCGAATCCCAAGATCAACGGCGAGTATGCCGGACTTAAAATCAATCCGGAGGATCGTCTTCTCCAGGATGCAATGGGGGATTGCAACGGGACCTACGCTACACTTGAGGATGAGCATACTTCATGGCGGGACCTGACTGCTCAGGATATCTTGCCTTCAGGTTTGCTGCCTTTGCCTTGGTTCTTCCTCGGTTCGGAAACCACCAATTTCGCCGTAACGAACTTGGATATTCCGAAGACCGGAGATTACAAACTTCTTTGGGGCAGCGATGATGGCTGCCGCCTGCTCCTTGACGGGATTGAGTTTGCTTACGATCCATATAAACGGGGAGCGGTCAAGGATCAGAACAGTAAAATCATGCGCCTCTCTGCCGGATCTCATCGTCTAATCGCAGTCCATGATACCCGGCTGGGCGGTAGCGGTATTTATTTTCGAATCTGTCCGATGCAAGGATAGAGCGACTTGGGAGCAAGGAAATAACTAATATTTATTATAAATAACGCGGTACAAGAGGACAAGGCATTGAGGATTGATAAAATAGCTAATATTTATTTCATAAATCTTAAAAATACTTTTACTGGACTTGATTGTCCGGGTGTTCTTTGAAAATTTTACAGTTATGAATCAAGGGTGGAAATCTGTAGTTACACGAGGAAGGTCAGACGCATGAATGAGTATGAGGAACAGCTCGTTTGGAGGCGAATGATTATAAACCTCCAGCTGCGTCCGTGAACTCACGGCACCAAGAAAAATAGAGCGCGAGTTCATAATACATTGCCTTGAAATTCATAGGTAAGCTTATTAGACTTGTGTATTCTACTTTCATCTATTTTATGAGACGTTCGGCGAACGGCTTGTGCAGTGACAAGCTCTGAGTGACGTTGGTAAAAATGCTGCCATGGGACGAGAACGAAGCAGATTCCGCGGCACAGTTTTCCGATAACGGTATGGTCGGCGTTGTTTGCGCGTAAATACTTTTTAAGGAAACTCTAAATAGAAATAATTAATCGTATTATTCAAAGAATTATGTGGTAATTTATATATACAGAAAAGAGGTTATATGAAGCAGACATGGTTTTCAGAAGCACGTTTCGGGATGTTTATCCACTGGGGGATTTATTCTATTCC
>MHBG01000118.1:45943-67678 GCA_001804785.1 Lentisphaerae bacterium GWF2_45_14 | reverse complement strand
CAAGCGGGTTAGGGCTGGTACGGCCCCATGCCATCAAGGCCTGAGAGACTGCCAGCCTCATGAAATCTGCCGGAGTATTTTTCATTAAGAATCAGTTTCTTCTGGGAATAAGGACATATGCGCCCGTAGTCATCAGCCAGGCATCGTCCATGGTCATCTTTTTGAAAGTATGATCGGCACCCCAGGTATCCGAATATATGAATTTTTTATCCTTCTCGTTGTAGCCGATAATAAGCCTCATATGCCCGCCATTCACCTGCGGATTAAGCTTTTCCTCCTGAACCATACCCAGTCTTACGCTCCACAGAATGGGAATGCCTAAATTGATGTACTCTTTTATTTGCTTCGTAAACCTGGCATACGCGCTTTTATCGCCCTCGACCTTCAGCATTTTCAAACCTTCAGGTTTCATCGCATTCATCATACCGCCAATATCGTACATATTTCCATTAATATATTTATTTTTGTCGACCTTTGAACATCCTGCTTTTTTTGCATACCGGTTATATTGAGAAACCAGCTTCATAGTATCCGGGATACACCGCAGATCCCCCCTCTCAGCCTGTTCGCCGATTTTAGCAATTTCGCTTTCATAGAGACTTTTGTACTTGACACCCAGACTCTTTCCCAGGCTCTTCAGGGCCTTTTCAAATTCGGAAAGACTTGTGCCAGAGTTTTCTGTCCCGGCCTTCTGAGCAATCTGGTGCTGATCAATATCCTGCCCATAGTAGCGAAGCACGCGTTCCACGACAGCAACAACGCAATATCCTTTCTGGCCCTGATCGACCATTGGAATATCAGCTATGTAAACATCGTTGTTTTCGTTTTTAAGGTTTTCCTTGAGTCCTCCATTTTTGGAAGAACTTGATTTTGCGGAAGCATCATCTTTAGAGCCAGAAGTCTTATCATTCCCGGATGCCGAAGCGTTCTTCGTTATATCGAGTTTAATATATTCGGCACGGAAATCATCGCTGGTTCTGCCGCTTTTTTCGCTTAATCTTCCGCTGTAGCTCCATTTCATGGACAATTCGACATCTCCCTTTTTCCATGTTATAGAGTAAACATTGGCTTTAGCTATTTTGTCCTTTTGGGCTTTTGAACCCTCCACGCCTGTCCACTTGCCAATGGATTCCTTAAAGCCGCCTATGGTTTTCTGAAGCACGGATCCTGACTCAATATTTCCGGCATCGCCCCTGTTATAAAGGGAAATGTATACGCTGCTGACCTTGCCGTCCTCAAACCTGAATATGCACTCATAAACTTTCTTGCCGAGAAATGTCATATCTGGAGTATTTGAATATCTCGGAGCTCGCGCGGAATCTTTTTGTTCGGAGTTCCATTTGAAGAATTTAAGTCTCTCGCCGGAAAGGAAATCATCGCCAGACGTATTCCACAACGCTCCGTCAAGGTTTATTACAGACTCCAGCGCACCGCTGAAGACAGCGTCCGCCTTCTTGTCCTGCGCCGACATAACGGACGCGGCAAAAAGCAGTGAAAAGAGAAACACCGTACGTAAAAGCATAATATAATGCCCCCTGTTAATTAGCATCTATAGTTCGAGAATATGTACTGAAACTAACATATATTGGGATTTTTTTCAAATGCGTGTGCCAAATCCTGGTGAAATTTGGTCAACGGATGCCTTTGAGCTTGGCGTCCTGCCACAGGTTTTCCATTTCGTCAATACTGCTTTCTTCAAGCCCGCGGCCCGCGGCATTGACTGATTTTTCTATGTGGGTAAAGCGGTTCTTGAACTTCCTCACGGATGCGGCAAGAAGCTCCTCGCCGGAAGGCCCATTGCGAAAACGGCTGAGATTGGCTATCGCGAAAAGCAGGTCGCCTATTTCCTCATCGATATGAACATTGTCGCCGGAGTCCATCGCTTCCTTAAGCTCGGCGAGTTCCTCTTCTATTTTCTCTACTATCTGGAATTCGCTCTTCCAGTCAAAGCCGAACTTGGCCGCCTTTTTCTGGACTTTTTCAGCCTGAAGCAGTGCCGGCATGTGGCAGGGTATCCCGTTCATTATCAGGTCTTCGCGGCCTTCCTTTTCCTTTTTCTTCACCTTTTCCCAAAGATCGACAACATCACTTGAAGAATTGACGCTTTCCGTACCAAACACATGGGGATGACGCCTTATCATCTTCTCGGTAACGGATTTCGCCACGGCATCAAGGTCAAAGCCGCCACGCTCTTCCGCTATCGTAGAGTGCAGTACTATGTGCATCAGGATATCGCCCAGCTCTTCCATAATCGCATCATTCTCGCCGCTATCCAACGCATCAAGAAGTTCCGCGCACTCCTCCATCAGATATTTTTTCAGGGATTTATGGGTCTGCTCTCTGTCCCAGGGGCAGCCGTCAGGGCCGCGCAGTTTGCGCATCACAGAGGCCAGTTTTCTTATCCAATCTTTTTCATCGGTCATATTATTTTCCCGTAAGCGTTTTCGACGAGTGGTACGAGCGAAGAATGGGGGCGGTCAGGCCTGAGAACCTTCTATAGCCTTTTTGATGTCATCAGGGATATCTTCAATACTTGAATAGTTCGTCCTTGTCCCGTCGACTATAAGCCGGACGGACGAAGCAGCCTCATCGGAAGACTCCATCGCCTCAACGCCTTCCCTTACATACTCCGGCATATCGTCCTTCGAAGAGTAAACATAATAATCATTGCCGTTTTTGATGATGTATTGCTCCTTCGGAGGCTGAAAATGAAACATCATAGTTTTATCCGGATTCTGCAATTCGTCTTCAGGCAGACACTTCAAATACGCAGGAAGCTGCCTGCGGCGAACGGCGCCTCCGAAAAAAGATTTTATCACAGACCACAGCCCCATAGGAAAAACCTCTCGCCTATCCATTACTCTGTAGTGATTATATCATGATTACAGCGCAAACGCAAACGGTTTCAGATTCCAAATTCGCAGAACACACGAAAATACACGCCGAATTCCACGAATTTGGCAGGACCTTTCGCTAAAGAACGTTGCAAAATATCCGTTCAGGTTCTATTATTCTTATTAGAACCAAGGCGTCACTATGGCTGATGAAATTAAAAAAAATAAAATTCTCGTCGTTGATGACGATCCTATGAATATACTCATAGTCGAAGAAATGCTCAGAGACCACTATGAGCTTAAAACGGCATCCGACGAGGAAAGTGCCCTCAACATATGCGAAATTTTCAAGCCCGACCTCATACTCTTGGACCTCACACTGCAGTTCACCAACGGCTATGATTTATGCAGAAAACTCAAATCAAACCAGGCGTCGGCCTTTACAAAAATAATCCTCATATCGTCAAAGGCCCTCCTCAAAGACAGGCTCTTCGGATATCAGGCAGGCGCCGATGACTATCTCTCTAAACCGTTCGACAGGGACGAACTCTTCGCCAAAGTAAGAATATTCATAAGACTGAAATCGGTTGAAGAAATAGACAGGGTCAAAGACGACCTCATAAATGTGTTTTCCCACGAGACCAGAACCCCGCTCAACGCCATAATAGGATTCACAAAACTTCTCAAGGACAGCCCATCCATCACGGGCGAAGAACAGGAATTCGTAGACCTCATACTGGAAAGCGGATACAGCCTCCTGAATCTCAGCAACAAGGCCATCCTGCTCTCAAACCTGAAAAAAGGCAGCACAGAACTCAACACAACCATGTTCATGGCAAAGCGACTCATGGAAATGGCATCCCTAAAAATACCACAATCTCTGCTTCATAAAAATATCACCGTCGAGGACCTGACGGGAGACGCGGGCGGATTCATCGACCCGAAACTGGGCGAAACAGCGCTCTCATATCTGCTCGACAACGCATACCGCTTCTCTCCAAAAGACGGCTCAATATCCGTAAAGGCCGAAAATAACCAGCACGGAGATTTCATTATCGCCGTAAGCGACTCGGGTCCAGGCATCGAACCCGATAGACTTGCTAAAATATTTGATGAGTTTGGTATAGATGACGTGGCACACCACGGCAGAGGCCACGGGCTCAGCCTCTCAATCGTAAAACAGATAATGCTCCTCCACGGCGGCGCCGTAAAGGCGGAAAACAATCAGAACAAGCAAGGTTGCACCATAAAACTCGTTTTCCCGCAGAATCCCTCTATTTCCGCGGCTTAGGCGAAATTCTGGCCTTGGAACCGGAAAGCGAATCAATCAAGTGAAACGACTCACCCGACTGAGCGCCAGAACCACCACCACGGATATTCCTTGGTCTGTCCGAAAAGAACTTCGGTAGTAAATGCAGCCACGAAGCGGTAGAACTCCTGAGGCATAAGATAAGCCGTCTGATACTTATCTTCGCTGTAGAAAACCTGCTCATAGGCCTGGGCAACCAGCCCGCCGCCAGCAAAATTTCTGTACCTGTAGTTTGTTTCTGAGTCGGAAAGGTCCACGTCCTGATAAAGGGAGCCTATCGACGTAGCAGTGTCAGTGTCTATCCAATTAAGCTTCACCACCATTCTGAACGGCGGATACTGGTTCACTTCAAGAATCTGACATGTAAGGACTGACTTGGTACCGAGCGTGCGGCCCATGGCGGCGGCCTCGTCTATATTGATGCTTCCGTTTTTCATCAGACCGTTCCAAGCTCGAACATTGTTCTGCTGTTCAAAAGCCTCTATATTCTGGGCATATATAACCTGACCTTTCATGCGCTTGGGAATCTCAGTATTGTAGTATTTTCCCATATCGTTTATTAAGGAGTTCAGCCTTGAATCGGAGGAAAGTGGCGGAAAAAGGAGTATTGACTCGTTAAAACGCTGTTTCGCAAGCAACTCCTGATGCATGTGTATCTGTCTTGATACGCAACTCTGAAGAAACACCGCTGAGGCAAAGAGAATAAGGGCTGCCGCGGTGCGCGCCATTCTACTGTTTTCCGCCATGGTTTTCATCGTCAGTTCTCCTGATTTTCGTCCTCGTTATATTCGCACATTAATTCGGCATGTCTTCCGCATGGACATTTTACGAGTATCCTGGAAATCCTGTCATTTTCCTTTTCTATGACTATAGAAGGCGGAGTTGCGTGCTCAGCCATGTCAGAATCTCCTCCTATTATCTGCACCTTGGTGGAATGGGAACGGGGCAAATCCGCTGAACGCAGTATCTTGCTTATCGCAGGTCTTATTTTGACCCTTTCCTTCTCTAGGATGATGCCGGAAATAACATTGCTGTCACTTTGCAGCGTCTTAGTTTTTTTATCTTCTTCTGCCATTATTTTGCCTTCACTCTCAAATTATTGCCCGATTTTTTCAGGAAATTATACGCGTTCAGTATTTTTTTGTCGTTCATATTCGTTTTGTGCTGTTTCTTGATTTTCTCCTTTATTTCATTCATCCAGGGAGAAAGTAATTCGGAACAGCTCTTCCATTTTTCGAGGAGCGAGTCAATCTCGTCTCTATATTCGGATACACATTCTTTCCCCTTTTTTCCGATAAGCAGGAGAAGAGAATTCAGCGAATCGCTTCCCTTTTTGAAAAACCTGCTGAAAAGAGAGAAATTCCTTGAGGCCGCGGCTTCCTGCATAGAGTCCGAAGAGCGGCGCCACTGGCCCAGTATTTCGGGAATATCGCTTATTTCAGGGGTATCTTTTCTCATGATTTTCTTGTTTGTTTTTCCGCCTCGACCCAGCTGTTTGTGAGTTCCTGAGCCATTTTCAGTACCTCGTCTATTTTTTTCGGGTTTTTCTCCGCATTGGCACCGGAGAGGTGTTCACGCCAGAACGAATAGAGGTCACTGAGGTTCTTAGCGACTTCTCCGCCGCGTTCCCGATCAAGCGCAAGTTGAAGTTCAAGAATGAGCTTGTCCGCAAGCTGTATTGAATTATTGATTGTCTCAAAACGCTGCGGATCGGCTTGACCGAAGGCCTCCGACGCGATATTCAGATTCTTAACTATCGCGTTATAGACCATGATGACTCTTTGTCCCGGGGACGCCGTATTTCTCTGGATCGTCTGATAGCTGTCGATGATTCTTTTAGCCATGATATCTTCCTTTGTGTTTTGGTATTAATATATCAGTTCTTTATTGTCTTTATAACTTTTTTCTGACTCGAACAGAAGTTTTGATACCCATTCGCACGCTCCTTTATAATTTGAATAAAATTCTTTTAGCAGATGACGTGACCCGCCTTCGGCATGGGCCTCGGCACTGCGCTCCATGGTTTTGAAAAGAAGTCCCTGCAGGGCTCCTGCCACGAGCAGATTTGCCAGCTCCATCTTCTTAATGTCCTTTTCAATTGTTCTGAGTCTGTCCTCAACGCTCTTATAATTTACTTTTTCTTTAACGGCACTGCAAGCGCCAATCATCTCGCCCGCAAGCACGGCGGAGTCCCGAAGGTCCGATATGCTCTGCTGAATGTGTCCCAAAAGCTTTTCCTTTCCATGAATCGCGGTATGGCTTTCGGCCTTAGGCGACTTAAGCGGCCTCTCTATTCCGGGAGAACGTTCAAGTATCTTTTCCAGCTCTGACGGCGCCACCAATTCACAATTCGACAGTGCGGCCCCCTGGGTCGTCGCGTTGAAAAACTCCGTATTCCCATCGCGGGACACATCTTCCAGATACGAATTAAGCATTTTTATATAATCTGAAAACTGCATTGACGTAGACACCTTGTCTTTATAATTCCCTTTCACCTGGACAATCATACCGCCAGGAACTTCCTTCTCTTTGTATGCCGCTTCACTCGCATGAGTTGTGCCATCATCCTTAAAAGCCAAATCGAGACCAATAAAAAATATTTTCGAACAGCCCATACGCAACGCAGCGTCTATCGCGCTCAGAGAAACTGTCCCGCCCGCGCAAAGACACCCTGTTTCTACGCCCGCAATCTTAAGCCATCCTTCAAATTCCTTTGCGGCCCCCACCGAGAAGAAAAAAGTCCGCCCCTTGAACATGGAAACTATAGAAGGATATGCCACAAGCTCCGCAAGCAGTACAGAATTTGCGATATCCATACCTTCAAACTGCTGCAATGTCGTGAAATCAGAGTCTATATGTATGATGTAGTCGGGTGTTATGCCTCTGCTCAAAAGGGGCTTTAATGCCCGTCCAACGCTTATTAAAATACATTTGTCGCGGACGCTGTGAATAAACGGAGCGCTTTCGTCCAGTGACGGTCCTGCCGCGATGACCAGCGCAGGCATCCCCTTATGAAAATCCTTCAGACTCTTCACTCCCGGCGAGTTGAGGATTGTGGGAAGATTGAATATTCCATGCTCAAGCCACTTTGCGCTTAAGACTATCCGCGTATTACGCTCCATAAGCTCAATTGAAGTTTCCATTTTCAGTTCAAATACAAGTTTTTCATAAACTCCGGGAAAAGCCCGCGACAGCCCCGGATGAATAAAGACTGAAACTTTGAGATTCTTTCGCGTCTGAAGGTAATGGCGGTACTCCCTCTTCAGTTCCTCTTCCGAGGTAGATGCTATAAATATGAGGTCATAACCAGGACCTGAGAGCGCCCTAAAGTCACAGTAACCCATAGCTTTCCTGATTATTTCAGGGTATTTTTCCACGACCAGCAGCATGGCGCCCGGCTTAATCCTTCTGAGGATTGCCTGAATGTGATACATCCCGGCAAAACCGGGAACAATCAATACGCCGTCCAGGTCAGGATTGCTCTTTTCTATCCACGACGCGACCAGTCTTTCGGCCTCGCCGGCAGGATCCCGCCTGCTGTGAAGGAGCACTTTGGTCTTCTCCCCGGCCATGAAGGAGCAAATGCCGTCCTGTGCAGGCTTCGGATCATAGATATCAGATTCCGTCATATCGTCTACGACATGGCTGAACGAAACGCTGGAGCTGCGTTTTTTCAGATATTCGACATTGATGTTGTATAAATCTTCACTCATCAGTCGCTACTGCCATCAGTAATTGTCAAGCTCTTTCTTTTCCGACTTTCTGAAACAGTCTGCCACCTTTGGGAAAATCATTGATATATCATTGAGAAGGTCGGCAAAATCGAATCTCATTATATCCCCAACCTCTGTGAGGTTCCCTTTTGAGGTTTCATCTATGAGGCCGTTCATAAGCTCTTCGAGCGAAAGGTATTTATTCTGAAGCTGCTCCCTCAGGGGCTGATCAAGGACATCCCCGAAAATGCTGAGAATCGTGTGGCAGAACTCAAAGAGGTTTCTTATCTGGGGAACGATCTCCGATGCTATCAGAGAGAGGGCCTCGCTATCCTTGGCCTCTTCAAAAAGGCCGCTTGCCTTTTTAAAATCCGCGTTGATTTTTTTGAGTTCATCCAGTGATTTCTCGAGTGTAAAAACGGTCGCGTCCCTGATTGTCATTTCACTTCCGTCGCTGTCCATTATGTCTCTCCTATTTTATATTTTCTTCAATTCATCATATTTCTGAGCTGACTCCGCCAGAAAATCATATGTTATCGCTGAGGCATCCGACATTTCCGAATAGAGTTCAGCGCTTTTACCCATTGCCTCTGAGGGAGTTCCGGCTCCGTGAGAAAACAATGATTCCAATGCTCTGCGCAAAGCTGTATTTACAAGGCGTAGCGCATTCTTATGCTTTTTTATCTCATTTTCGGAAGACTCAAGCATAGCAAGTGCGGAACGCGTATCCTGCGCCTTGGCATATTTTTCTTTTATTGAGGCCGCAAAACCCGATGCTTTGAGCGACAATATCTTCAGTGATGAAAGCTCACGCAATGCGGAAGCGAAAAATTCCGCCCCGCGCAAATCCTCTTCAATCTTTTTTGAAGCGGAAACATAGTTTTCCCGTATAAGGGATTTCTTAGCGCCTGAAATGGATTTAAACCCGGCTGAATCCGGAATTTCAGAGGCAGAACATACGCGAATGGGACCGATGCGGGCCCCCGTCGGTGACGCGTTCACAAAATTAATTCCGCACGTATTGGCGGGATTGCCGAAATAGGAACGCATAACGTCTATATAGCTTTTGAACTGTCTAGTTGTCAATACTTTATTCCCTGAGTTTCCTTCTGTTTCCACAAGCTCATTTTCTTCACATTTTTTACCATCGTACACCGTTCCTATCGCATGGCTCATGCCATCTTCAGAGACCGCAAGGTCAAGCCCGCAGAGAATAATCTCGGTACATCCCAGATAAAGGGCCGTTTCGATAGCGCTGAGGCTTACCGTGCCGCCGCTGGCCATTCTTGCCGGAAGCATCCCGAAACTCGCGAGAAGCCCGCTCACATCCGGCACGCTGTCAGAGGAAAACAGAAACGTGCGCCCGCGGAATTTATCAAAAAGCTCCGGCATCACAATTGTATCCGCGACAAGAAAAATATCGGGGTGATCGGCTCGCGCGTATTGCTTGAACACATTCGGAGAACAATCTACCGCGACTGTCAGGTCGGGAACAATGCCAGCTTCAAGCAGGGGCTTGATTGCGGTACCCGGCGCTATGATAACGGCATTGTCCGCAAGTTGCCTTATGTAGGGAATGGCCTCGTTTAACGAAGGCCCGGCGGCGGCCACAATCGCTGTCTTGTCTTTAAATATATCTTTCAGCGAATCTATCCGCGGACACGTGAACGAGTATGCCATGTTAAGGGTTGTATTTCTGTGCCAGTCCGGCCCGTAAAACGCCCTGGTTTTGCGGTTCATGGCCTCTAGAGAGTATTCATTGATTAGCTGCCCGAAGAGTGCTTCAGAGGGTGCCCGCCAGACCCTGAACGTTCCGGGATGCATGAAAAATGAGGAGTCCATCGCGGACCGTTCGCTCAAACGCACCCTAAAATCATGCGCTATCTCGTCAGGACTTGAACTTACGCTGAAAACTACCTCGGGGCCGCCGGACGAAAAGATATTTTTAAGCTTAAGATTCCGCATCAGCTCAATGAAATTTTCAGGAAAAAGGTCGGCTATAAATAAAAGGCCGCGGGCTTTCATTCTCCGGCCAAGCGCGATTATATGATAAAGACCGCCTGCTCCAAGCACTGTAACCATTCCGTCAAGGGCCGGATTCTCACCCGCAATCCATTTATCCAGTTGTTCCTTGGCTTCAAGCTCCGGCCCGCGCCTACTGTGGAGAAGTATCTCGCCGGCATAAAAGGCAGTACCATTTTCAATCCTCAAGGATGGAACGGCTCTGGCCGCGAGCGCTCTCTCTATCGCGGAGATTGTACGCCAGGACGCGTGCTTTTTAACGTAGTCCAAGTTCTGATTCAGCAGTGTATCGGGATCTTTTTCCAAAAACGACAGCCCTCTTTTAAGGAAACTTAACTCTTATTACACATTTTTCAACAGATTCGCCGCATGGTGGATAAATTCCAGATACCACTTCGCCAGCGACTGCCCGTAAAGCATCCACAAATAAGCGGCAAAAGCAAGGTATGGGCCAAAAGGTATCGTTAATCTCCTGAGTTTCTTTTTCCTGATGAGTGATTTTATTATTCCGCCTACGGAACCGAGAAGCGACCCAATAAAAAGAATGAAAATAAATCCGGGAAGCCCGAAGCACGCGCCAATCGCGGCCAAAAACTTCACATCGCCAAGGCCGAGCGCCTCCCTTCGAAAAATCCGTTTGCCTATCAAGGAAAACGCAAGCGAAAATATCAGCGCCACGAAAAATCCGGCAAATGAAAAAAGAAAGGCATCCAGCCTGCTATGCCTTCCCCATACCTCGGGAAAAATCAGAGGGATGACCAGCCCCGTCAGCATGACCGGGTACGTTGTCTCATCCGGAATTATCCGGTGCTCAATGTCAATAAAAATAGTTGTTACGACAAGCATCGTCACGGCGAAATAGATCACGGCAAGCACCAGCGGCTGCTGCTCAAAAATTATTTTCAACCATACCAGAAGGAAAAGCACACCCGTCAAAAGCTCGACAAAAAAATATCTGAAGGATATCCTGACACCGCACTGCGAACATTTTCCACGAAGAAATATCCAGCTCAAAAGCGGAATGTTTTCGTAGCACCTTATCCAGTGCCCGCAGGCAGGACAACGCGACGGCGGCGAAAAAATTGATTCATCCCTCGGAATCCGCCAGATACATACGTTAAGAAAACTTCCGATGCACGCCCCTAGCACAAATACGACAAACGCCCAAAAATTCATCATTTCCGGCAGAAAAGGGTATTGATAAGGCCATAAGTTATACATTTATTTATCCCTTGAGTCCATAGCTCCGTAAAGCGCCTTCCTCATCACTTCCACAGGAGCCGGCAGACCTGTCCAGATGCTGAACGCCCTCGCTCCCTGATGAAGCAGCATCGAACGCCCGTCCGCATATCTGATTCCATGTTCAGACGCATATTTTATCAGCACCGTATTCTTGTATATGGTATCGTAAAAACATATTCCGTCTGGAATCAGCTCCGGCCGGATAGGCGGCGGGTCGTCCGGCTTCAAGCCCAGACTCGTACATTGAATCAGCACCGCCGATTCCGCAAGGAAATCCTTCACCGCCGATTCATCCCCTAGAGAACAAACCGCAGTGCGTACCATCGGAAACGCCTTCGTTATTTCAGCGGCCAGCTCTTCGGCCTTTGAAACAGTCCTGTTTATGAAGAATATCCTTTCAGGGCAACTCGCGGCAAAATGGAAGGAGGCCGCCCTCGCCGCCCCGCCGCAGCCGAGGAAACAAAAACTGTTATCGTTCACGTTTGTCCCGAAAGACTCTTTGAGAGCCGTTTCCAGCCCGTAACCATCGGTGCTTTCGCCTTTAAGGCGTCCGCCTGAAACCGTCACGGTATTCACGCTTCCGCAAAGTGCGGCGCCTTCGCTTATTTCATCAAGAAAGGGCATTATCGAATTTTTGTGAGGCACGGTAACATTAAATCCCGACAATTCCCTCCTCGCCTTTTCGACGAATTCTCCGAGTTGGTCAGCCGTCACGTGTCTCGCGCTATAGTCGGCGTCAAATCCCCTCTCGCTGAATCCGGCACTGTGCATCACCGGCGAAAGCGAATGTGCTATGGGGTCTCCTATCACGGCATAATGTTTTGTCATTTAAGTAAGTCTCTGTAAATATTTGAATATCCTTCGAGCATTTTTTCAATGCTGAACTTTATACACGGCGCGCCAGACGGCAATGAAACCATCTCTGAAAGAGCGCCTGCAACCTCACGGGCATTATTGCTTGCAAAAGATATCGCTCTTCCCTGCGGATAATCGCTGATGAGCTCGGGAAGCGAATCAACGTCACTCGCAAGCACCGGAATCCCATGTGCCATCGCCTCCGCAAGAGTAAGACCGAAACCTTCATAGCGCGAAGGCATTACAAAAAGATCAAACGCCCCCATGCAGCGAGCAGCATCGCTCCTGAAACCCGGCAGTTTCACTGTAATATTTGAAGGAACATTATTCAGCAATTTCTCCAGGCTGGCCCGCTCAGAGCCTTCGCCGATAATGACGACAGCCCAGTTTTCACCTTTCGGGATTTTCTCCGAAAGCGCGGGCAGCGCCAAAAAAAGCCTGTCATAACCCTTCTGGTGCGCGAGCCGCCCCGCCGAACCGATCAGTCTCGAGCATTTTTCCACGCCCCATTCTTTTCTAAGGCCGGATACTTCATCCATGCTCAAAGGAACTGGAACGCTTATCCCATTGTAAATAATATCGATGAGGGACTTGTCAGATGATGTCTTTTTAGAATAGAAGTCTCGTACGGCACTCGATACGCACGTGATTCTGTCAGAAAAACGGTTCGTCAGACGGTCAAGCATAAAATGCCACCACTTCCCGGTCCGTTTCTCCGCTATATGCACGGTATTGACAAACTTATAGCTGCGCCCAAAGGAATTTAGCTTCGCCGCCAAATTCCCATGAAAAAGGTGTGAGTGCACAATATCTGGACGAAATCCCTTTATAAGCCCCCGAAGCTTGAATATTCCGGGAATGCTCCACGCTGAAAGCCCCAGACTTGCCATCGGTATCATCGCAGCCCTCAGCTCGTCAAGAATTAGAGACTCATCCGGAAACGGAGCCAGCGAAACAACCATCAGCTCGTGCCCTGCTTTTTTCAGACCGCGCGCAAGCTCCGAAACAATCCGTTCCGCCCCCGCCGGTCTAAGTTCAGTTGTTATCTGCATTATTCTCATAATGAAGGTAATAGACTACATCAAGGTCGATTCTACAAGATTTCAGTATAGGGAATATTGAAAAGCCGTCTTTCCAACTGTATCTTTTCCCTATGTTATCAATGGAGAACTGATATGGCGCTTCCGGGTATCGACAACGGGCTTCTTCCACTCAGGGCAAATGCCGACATTATAGGAAAGAGTGTTTATACCTTTCACGCCGGACGCAAGGCCGGTGTAGTCAAAGATGTATTTTTCGACCAGCCTTTTGAATCAGTATGCGGCATAAGCCTTGGAAAAGAAGGAATTTTCAGCAGGAACACGATGTTCGTCCCAACCGAAAGAATCCTTGAAATAGGCTATGACATAATCATTATCGAATCCGAGAAGAATATTGAGCCGCGCGACCGCGCATCCCTTGATTCATTTATCTCAGCCGCGTGGTTCCAGAAAAGGGAAGTCGTCGACCGCGGAATAAAACTGGCGATATCGGACGATGTTATGATTTCCGAGTCATGCCGAGTCCTCGGGATAAGCTTCCTAAAAGTGCTGGCGCAGGGGAAAATAGCCTCAGTCGAAATGCTCCAGCGCGATGCCATAAGAGAAATCAACGTGAAGGACGATCCCTGCATTCACATCGACCTCGATAAATTTTAAGGAAATAATGGAACTCAAAGACAAAACAGCATTTATCTCCGACATGGACGGAGTAATCTATCACGGAAACCACCTCCTCCCGGGCGCCGTCGAATTCGTGGAGTGGCTCAAGAAAAATGACAGGAAATTCCTCTTCCTCACGAACAGCTCCGAGCGTTCACCGCGGGAACTGAAGGAAAAGCTCAGTCGGCTCGGAATAAATGTCGAAAAGGAAAATTTCTATACCAGCGCGCTGGCAACGGCGTCATTTCTGAAAAGCCAGAATTATTCCGCCTCCGCATACGTGATCGGCGAGACAGGGCTTACCAACGCGATGTACGAAGAAGGCCTTTCCATGAACGACGTCAATCCGGACTACGTAGTCGTCGGTGAAACACGCTCCTACAGTTTTGAAAAAATAGAACACGCCATAAGACTCGTCATCAAGGGCGCGAGATTGATAGGAACAAATCCCGACCTGACCGGTCCCACGGAAAAAGGAATCACACCCGCCACAGGCGCACTCATAGCGCCAATAGAACTGGCCACCGGATCAAAGGCTTATTTCGTCGGCAAACCAAATCCGCTCATCATGCGCCACGCGCTGAAGACACTTTCAACGAGACGCGAAGACGCGGTGATAATAGGCGACAGAATGGATACGGACATTATCGCCGGCATAGAATCGGAAATAAATACCGTCCTGGTGATGAGCGGCGTAACCGCCCCTGACGATATGAAACGCTTCGCCTATCGCCCCGACCACGTCTTCTCCGGACTTGACGAATTCGTAAAAAACGCCCTCGGCAATTGAGGTAAAGTTTCTTTCATGCCGATTTGCGAAGCATGGCAAAAAACGGTAAGTCATAGCTGAGGCTCGGGATGAGTACTCTGCCGGGGCCCATAAATAATGTCTTTCAGGCGGATAATGGGCGGGGGTAGTTTTTCATCGGCGAGGAACATTGCGGCAAGCTTGCGGGCTTCATCGAAATTTCCTTCCTTTATCCAGTATATGTCAAGTCCTTCTCGTTCCATTTTCCGGAACCAGACGTCCTGTGATTTAGCGAAGTTCCTTATTTTCACGAGGAGCTTCTCCTTTAATTCGGAAAATGAAGCTGTCTTTCCCTGAAGATAAAAGGCTATGTAACGATATTCCAGCCCGAAATATTCGAGTTTTTCCCATGAAAGCCCTCTTTCATGAAGGGATTTGACTTCCTCTATCATTCCATCGTCAAAGCGTTTCTCGAGGCGTAATTTTATTCTTTCATGGACATCTTTTCTTGTATAATAGGGGGCTATCACGAGCGGGGATATCTCAACATGTTCGCCCGGCTTAGCGGAGGATGAAAGGCCTTGGACTTTTTCGATCGCACGTATCAGGCGGTTCGGGTTCTCCTTATCGTGAAGGCATTCATAAGTTGAAGGAGAAAGGGCTTTCAGCATCTCGTTGAGCTCTTCGACAGACATGGCCTTTAGGAAATCGCGCTGCTCGGAGTCGGGCGGGCCGCCGGGAAGCACATAGCCGTTAAGAACGGCGTTGACATAGAGCGCCGAGCCGCCGCATATAATCGGAAGAGCGCCGCGCGAAGAAACGTCTTTAAGGGCCTTTACCGCATCAATGCTGAACTCCTTGAGATTATACTCATTCGTCACAGGATCGACTATGTCGATAAGGTGGCAGGGAATGTTGCCATACTCTGAAAGGTCTTTGCCTGAACCGATATCGAGTCCCCGGTAGACCTGCCGGGAATCGGCGCTTATGATTTCCCCGCCGAATTCACTGGAAAGGCGGACGGCAAGAGAAGTCTTCCCGGTCGCGGTCGGGCCTGTCACGGTCAATATTTTAATTTTTTCGCTCATTTATATTGATAAAAAGCCTTACGGAGTTAGAAATATGGAAAACGGTGCTTAAATTACAGTCTCTTTGTTTATATTGAAAATCAAAATTCAGATTAATTTATGGAAACACAAAACACACTAGGCGGTGCGGTATCATATTCAGGAATTGCCCTGCATACGGGGGCAAGAGCACACCTGACGATGAAAGCGGCGCCGGAAAATACGGGAATAGTCTTCCGAAGGATTGACCTGCCCGGCGCGCCGTCCGTTAGGGCAATCGCAAGCAACGTAGTAGATGTAAGGCGGGGTACGACGATAGCGTCGGGGGATGCGCGTGTTTATACAGTCGAACATGTCCTCGCCGCACTGCACGCAAGCAAAATAGACAACGCATTCGTCGAAATGGACGGTTTCGAACCGCCAATAGCCGATGGAAGCGCGAAACCATACCTAGAGATGATCAAGGAAGCCGGAACAGTCTCCCAGCTGGAACCGGCTCGCTATATCGCGCCCTCCGAAACAATAGTCATCGAAGAACGCGACACCCAAATGGTCTTCATTCCCGCGGAAGGCCCTCTGCACATCACATGCACCGTCTCCTTCGGAGCCACGCCGCTCGATACGCAGTTTCTCTCATGCACGCTCGGCGCAGAGTATTTTGAGCGCGACTTGGCACCGGCGCGGACATTCGTCCAGTTCCGCGAGCTCGAACAGCTTCTGACAATGGGACTTGTGAAGGGCGGAAGTCTCGACAACGCGGTAATCCTCCACAGCGGAGCAATAATCTGCAAGGACGGACAACGGTACTCGAACGAACTTGTAAGGCATAAAGTCCTCGACATAATAGGCGACCTTTTCCTCTGTGGCGCGCGTGTGGGCGGACACCTCATAGCAGTCAAGCCGGGACACCCTACAAATGTCCAGCTTGCACAGAAACTTATAGCTCAGAATTGCGGCAAAGCATAAGCTCCGGAGCTTGAAATATTCGATTTATACGTTAGATTATCCGCTTCAATAAACTTAACGGAAGAGAGAAATAAGCACTATGTCAGGAAATGTTTTAGGAATCAGCAGGATAAAGGAGATACTCCCATACCGTTACCCTATGCTCCTTCTGGACAGGGCGCGCAAGGAAAGCGACACCAGATATGTCGGTCTAAAAAACCTCTCTTTTAATGAATTGGTGTTCCAGGGGCATTTCCCGGCGCACGCGATATTCCCCGGCGTGATGCAGGTGGAGGCAATGGAACAGCTCGCTGAACTGGCGGTAAGAGAACAGCTTGACCCGAGCGGCACAAAAGATGTCTATATAAAATACATCAAAGGTGTAAAGTTCCGCAAACCGAACTTTCCCGGCGACCGCATGAAGATTGAAGCCGAGATAGAGAAAATCGAAAACGGCGAAGCACATCTGAAGTGCCTTACCAGAAATGTTTTAGGAGTTACATGCGAAGCGGAGAAAATGATTCTCGCGGTCCGCGAAAAAATAATAACACCTGAAAAAATGCCGGAACTCTACACAGACCTAGATAAAAACGAAACCATCGCGATGGATATAAACAAAGTCATGGAGCTTACGCCGCACCGCTTCCCGTTCCTGCTTGTGGATTATGTAAAATCCGTTGAAGGCAGCCGCGTGGTGGCGGTAAAAAACCTCACCGGCAGCGAACCGTTCTTCCAGGGCTACACGCCGGACTACCCAGTACTGCCCGGAGCGGTACAGTCCGAAATAATCGCACAGGCTGGCGGAGTATATATGCTTTCACGTCCCGAACACAAGGGAAAGACACCGATATTCATGTCGATACAGGAAGCCGAGTTCTTCCATCCGATAATCCCAGGCGACCAGCTTGTCTGCGAAGTGGACATCCCGCCTGGCAAATCACGCTTCGGCAGAGGCGAAGGCGTCATCAAGGTTGAAGGCAAGATAATGTCCAGAACCGCAATGACTTTCGCCATCATCGAAACATAAGACAAGACCAGGAAAATACAGGCCGCGACCGACAATACGACGCTTTCATATTATCGATTGTGTCCTTTTAGCTCTCATCTCTTTTAGCGCTCAAAAGTATGACAATATCTATAATTTCAGTATAATTATGGATAGATGATTTTGTATCTGCGCACGTAAATTAGTATAAAAACTCGCCAGGTAAAGGTTTTTATTTTTCAAAAAGGGGTTGACTAAAAAGAGGGAAGGGTTTAAAATACTTGAGTAAACGATTGCTCAAATAAGGCATTTTCTTGAAAAAGCAGAAAATAACCATAAAAGATTTTGCGGAAAAGCTGGGTGTTTCAACGGCCACAGTGTCACGCGCATTGAACGATACCGGGCGCATAAGCGAGAAAACACGGAAGTTCATCAAGGAAAAAGCCAACGAACTCGGGTTTAGAGCAAACATTTACGCAAGCCAGTTCAGAACAAGACAATCGAATGTGATAGGCTTCTTCTTCCCCGTGGCGGAAAGCGGCGACCCGGGTTACTTCATAAGCGAAATAATGTCAGAGGTAAGCGACGAGGCCGTGAAAACAGGAAAAATCCTACAGATATATCCTGTTGATGAAAGCGGCGAGAACATCGAATCCTTCAAAAACGGCATCCTCAACGGCAGTCTTGCGGGAATAATCGTAGTGGCCGGTTCAAAAACATCATCTGAGCTGGTACTGACCGCCAAAGACGCAGGAGTTCCCTACATGATAATAGGCGGGATCAAAAGCGAAACAGAAAACTGCGTGATATTCGATAACGAAAATGGAGCCCGGCTAGCAGGCAAATACTTCCTCAATACAGGGCGAAAAAAGCCCGTTTACGTTGGCGGCTATCTCGACACGCGAAAAAAAAGAGGATTCAAGGAGGGGCTGGGGATACTAGCGAACGAACTTATATTCGATGACGGCGGATGCTCTTTCAATCAGGGATATCAGGCATTCGAGCGCATTTTCTCAAAGCTTCCTGAAACTGACTGCGCGCTCTGCGCAAACGACGTACTCGCGATAGGCTTCATAAAGGCGGCGGCGGCAAAGGGGTTCAGGGTACCGCAGGACGTGGCGGTAATCGGCTTTGACGACGTAAAGATTTCGCGTTTCTATTCCCCTGCCCTGACAACGGTGGCACTGAATCAGCAGGAAGCCGGGAAAAATGCATTCAGAAAGCTCATGCGGCTGATTGCCGGAGAAAAAACTATGGCGAACGAAAAAATGGCAAGTGATCTCATATTAAGAGATTCAACATAGAATCACATAAACGGAGACAAAAAAATGAAACCGACACTTTTGGTACTCGCGGCAGGAATGGGAAGCCGTTACGGCGGACTTAAACAGATTGACCCGGTCGGGCCGTCCGGCGAAATAATTATCGACTACTCGATATTCGACGCGCTGAGAGCGAATTTCGGGAAGGTCGTATTCATCATCAGACGCGATATCGAAGCGGTGTTCAAGGAAACTATCGGTACAAGATTCGAGGGGAAAATCCCGGTCGAATATGCGTATCAGGACAAAAACGACCTGCCCGACGGATTCACTGCACCCGATGACAGGGCCAAACCGTGGGGAACGGGACACGCAATTCTCGCGGCGCGTGATGTCGTCAAGGAACCCTTCGCAGTCATCAATGCTGACGACTTCTATGGGCGTTCAGGGTACAAGCTTCTTGGCGACTATCTAAGCAACATGAAGGAAGCAACCCCCGCAAATTACTGCATGGTCGGATACATACTCAGGAATACGCTTTCGGAACACGGCACGGTAGCACGCGGAGTATGTACTTGCGACAATGGCTCTTTCCTGAAAAAAGTTATAGAAATGACCAAGATTGAAAAGACCGGAAACTCGGCGAGAAATATCGAAAGCGAAAATGCCGTCGAGCTTACAGGAGATGAAATTGTGTCGCTGAACCTCTGGGGTTTCACTCCTTCAATATTCGGACACCTGCAGAGGCTCTTCAAGGATTTTCTGGAAGAAAACATTAACGACCCGAAGAAGGAATTCTTCATACCGTCGGTAGTCGATACACTGATTGGCGAAGGCGCGGCGAAAGTAAAGGTATTGAAGAGCGAAGATTCATGGTTCGGAATTACCTACCGCGAAGACAAGAATATGGTGGTTGAAAACATCAATGCGCTCGTGAAAAAAGACGCTTACCCTGCAAAATTATTCAATAATTAAGGAATAAACAAAATGTCGCACGAAATGAAACATGATTTGAAAAAAGTCTCCGCGGCCTTCGAGATTGCGGGAGACTTTATCCATGCCGAACCTTACGGTTCCGGACATATAAACGATACCTACGCAGCGAGCTTCTCGCAGGGCGGAACTCCGGTACGTTACATATTCCAGAGAATCAACCACAATATATTCAAGACCCCCCCCGCGCTAATGGAAAATATTGAAAGGGTCACGAGCCACCAGCAGAAGAAACTCGCATCGGCGGGAGATGCTTCACGCAAAGCGCTGAGTCTCATCAAGACACGCTGCGGACGTGCCTATAGCAACGATGATGAGGGGAACTACTGGAGAAGTTATATATTCGTCGAAAAGGCAAAGACTTACGATATAATAGAGACACCAGATCAGGCGTTCCAGGCGGCACGCGCGTTCGGCGAATTCCAGAAGACTCTTGTCGATCTGCCCGGCGGACGACTGCTTGAGACTATTCCGGATTTCCACAATACCCCGAAGCGTTACGCGGCACTCGAAGAAGCCATTCAGCGCGACGTAAAGAACAGGGCCGCTGAATGCAAGGCGGAAATAGAGTTCACGATGAAGCGAAAGGAAGTGGCAGGCCTGCTTATCGATATGTGCGCAAAAGGCGAAATCCCCGAACGCATAACCCACAACGATACCAAACTTAACAATGTAATGATCGACGACACGACAAATGAAGGCATCTGCGTAATAGACCTCGATACCGTCATGCCCGGCCTCGTGCATTATGATTTCGGGGACCTCGTAAGGACAAGCACAAGCCCGGCGGCCGAGGACGAAAAAGACCTTTCCAAGGTCAAGATGCAGATGAACATGTTCGAGGGGCTAATAAAAGGTTATCTTGAATCCGCCGGAGCATTCCTGACGCCGAGGGAAAAAGAATATCTTCCCTTCGCTGGAAAACTTATAACACTCGAAATCGGAGTGCGTTTCCTTACCGACTTCCTGATGGGGGATGTCTATTTCAAGACAAAGCGACCCGAGCATAACCTCGACCGCTGCCGCACCCAATTCAAGCTCGTGCAGTCGATTGGGGAACAAGAAGATAAAATGGCGTCATTTATACGCTGAACTATTTAAATACAAAGGAGTTTGAAGATGAAAAAATTGAAAATCGGAGTAATCGGCGCATGGGGGCGCGGCAGGCTCTCTTACGGGGCACAGAGACCGCAGGAAGGTTCGGAAATAGTCGCCGGCGCGGATATTTCAGCGGCTAACCTCCAGAGCTTTAAGGACCATTTCAAAAAAGAGTTTAACGCGGAACCCGCAGGATATACAGACTACAAGGAAATGCTCGAAAAGGAAAAGCTCGACGCGGTATTCATAACCTCGCCCGACTTCTGTCACGAAGAACAGGCAGTAGCCGCGCTCTCAAAAGGCATTGGCGTATATCTTGAAAAGCCGATGGCTATCACAATCGAAGGATGCGACAGGGTAATGAAGGCTGCCTACGACAACAAAGCAAAGCTCTTCCTCGGACACAACATGCGTTATATGCAGTTCACCCGCAAGATGAAGGAACTTATCGACGACGGCGTGATCGGAGACATTCAGGCGATATGGTGCAGGCACTTCGTCTCATACGGCGGCGACGCATATTTCCGCGACTGGCACTCTGAACAACAGTACGCTACAAGCCTCCTCCTCCAGAAAGGCGCACACGATATCGACGTTATCCACTGGCTCGCCAAGTCATTCTCGAAAAAAGTCAGCGGCATGGGCAAATTAAGCGTTTACAATCAGTGCAAAAGAAGAGATGTGAGCACACCCGGATGCGCGAAATGGTCGAACGAACAGTGGCCGCCTCTGGAATGTGAAGGATTCAGTCCGAATATCGACGTGGAAGACCACAGCATGATTATGATGGAGCTGGATAACGGTGTACAGGCATGTTATTTGCAGTGCCATTATACACCGGAACCGTGGCGAAACTACTCGATAATCGGAACAAAGGGAAGAATCGAAAATCTCGGTGACGGCGAAGAAGGCTCAACCGTACAGGTCTGGACAAAACGAAGCGGCAGAATGAGACTCTTCGG
>MHBG01000118.1:0-45928 GCA_001804785.1 Lentisphaerae bacterium GWF2_45_14 | reverse complement strand
AATGATGCCGACAGCGGGCGGACACGGCGGCTCGGATACCGACATAGTGTCAAGCTTCCTCGACTATCTGCGAGACATCGGCACACCCGTATCGACACCGCAGGCGGCGCGTTACAGCGTAGCGACCGGCTGCAAAGGAGCAGAGTCAATGCGCGGCGGCGGCGGAGCCCTTGATATACCAAAGCTGCCGGATTATCTCGAAAACCATAAGTATTAGAAAGGAATCCATATAATGCGCGTACTTGTAACAGGAGGATCTGGCTTCATAGGGAGTCACATAGTGGAGCACTTCCAGGGAAAAGCGGAAGTAAGAGTACTTGACAATCTCAGGTCGGGTTTCAAGAAAAACCTGAACGGATTCGACGTCGAATTTATAGAAGCAAGCATAATGGACAGAAGCGCCGTGAAAAAAGCCATGCAGGGCGTCGACTACGTTTTTCACCTCGCGGCGATGATAAGCGTGCCGGAATCGATGGCTAAACCCGTCGAATGTGTGCAGCTGAATGCTGAAGGCACATTGATTGTTCTCGAAGAAGCGGCGGCGGCAGGCGTAAAAAAACTCTGTTTCAGCACCAGTGCGGCGATTTACGGAGACAATCCGGAAGTGCCGAAGCGCGAAACGATGTTGCCGGAACCAAAAAGCCCTTATGCTGTAACAAAGCTCGACGGTGAATACTACTGCTCAATGTTCGCGAAGGAGGGCAAACTCCAGACGGCATGCCTCAGATATTTCAACGTCTTCGGCCCGCGTCAGGACCCGAACAGCGCCTATGCGGCGGCGGTTCCGATATTCACGGCAAAAGCGGTGGCGAACGAACCAATAACGGTATTCGGGGATGGCGAGCAGACGAGGGACTTTATTTTTGTTAAGGATATCGTGGCGGCGAACGTATTCATGTCGCAGAGCCAGAATACGGGCGTATATAACGTGGCCTACGGCAAGAAGATAACAATAAACGACCTAATCAAAAAAATAAAGGTGATCACGAACTCATCCTCGGAAATAATCTATAAGCAGGAAAGAGCCGGAGATGTAAAACACTCGATGGCGGCCGTGGACAAGCTTCAGGCGACGGGCTTCAAGCCGTCAAGCGACTTTGACAAAGGACTGACGGCAACCATTGAATATTTCAGAAACCTGAAATAAAAAGTATTGCTTTCATTCAAAAGCATTTTTCGGTCGACAAAACCGGAAAATGCGTTTTTTTTAGATGAAGTTTGTGGCGATACGTTCCTCCTGTGGAGGCGGAGTTACTTTGGATTCGCCGATTGACTTCACCAGAAAGGCAATATTATTTCCGAGGGTACGCATCGTCTGTAAACCTTCGAGGTCCTGCCTTAGTTCATCGGGATTCATTCCGTGGGTCGAATTCCAGTACTGCGACGAAACTACCGGCATCTGATTGATAGTGAAATATTTGTTCAGACGGTCAAATGCGGCGCTTGCTCCGCCGCGCCGACAGTTTACGATGGCAGCGGCGCACTTGCCCTTCAGGAATTTGCCGGCAGAGAAAAATACCCGGTCAAGAATTGAACAGAGGCTTCCCGGAGGCCCCGCATAATAGACGGGAGAACCGATCACGATTCCGTCGCACTGCTGTATTTTGTCGACGAAGTCAGTATAAAGTTTGTCTTTGAAGACGCATCCCGATATATTTTCCTCCTTGCATTGAAAACATCCGGTGCAGTCCTGAACAGGTTTTGCTCCGATATGAAAAATTTCAGATTCGAGGCCGTTTTTTTCAAGCGTTTCCGCGACTTCGCTCAACGCTAAATGCGTACACCCGTCACGATGCGGGCTTCCATTTACCAGTAAGACTTTCATTTAAACTCCCCTTGTTTCGCTTTTCATTTTAAAGATAAGTCCCGTTTTTAAATATTAAAGCCGCATGTCCTGTATGGAAAACAAAAGAGGCAAGATTTTATTATAGTAAGGAAAAAATCTCAATAGCGCCGTGAATCTTCGGTTCTTCGTGGTAATTTACCCTCTTACAATAAAATCTGGAGATTGAAATGGAAGTTTTAATAAGGCCGGACACCGATTCGGCAGCCAGGCTCACAGCGGAAGTGATAAAGAGAGACCTGGAAAAGAAACCGAATCTGGTCATAGGACTCGCAACCGGCAGGACAATGGAAATAGTTTATGGAAAACTGGCAGAAATGCACCGTAAGCAAAACCTGGATTTTTCACTCGCCCGTACCTTCAATCTTGATGAATATATAGGACTGGCGCCTGGGAACGAAGGATCGTATAGATATTACATGAACCAGCATCTCTTCAATAACGTCAATCTGGATTTGCGGAACACCCATCTGCCCGACGGCATGGCGAAAGACCCCTCAGCCGAAGCGGTGAATTACGAAAAACTCATGAAGGAGGCAGGCGGAATAGACCTTCAACTCCTAGGGATAGGCCGCTCGGGACATATCGGGTTCAATGAACCGCTTTCGGCATTCTTCTCAAGAACAAGGGTAAAGGCTCTGACGCCGACAACGATTCAGCAGAATCAGGGCTTGTTCAAAAACCCTGAGGATATGCCTAGAAGGGCCTTCACAATGGGCGTCGGAACAATACTCGATGCAAAAAAAATAGTTTTACTGGCGACAGGAAAGGAAAAAGCGTCTATAATAGCTAAAGCTGTCGAGGGTCCGGTAACGTCGATGATCTCGGCGACCGCGCTCCAGCTGCACGCAAAAACAGTAGTGATACTGGACGAGGACGCGGCTTCGGATCTTAAGGAAAAAGACTATTACAGATGGATTTTTGATAACGAACCGGAGTGGCTCGACTTTCATTAATCCCTCTTAAATGAAGAGGGCCCTTGCGGGTAACTTTTATGATAGTAGACAGGGAATTGTCTTATGACGAAAAGTTGCGCGGACAGAAGCTGTATAAGATATTCACCGGCTTCAACGCGCTTTCATATATATGTATAGCGGACAATCTTCTTCTGCTTTTCGCTATCAGTGCCGGGTGCCCGGACTACATTGCGGCAGTGCTCGCGGCGCTTCCTTACCTCGGCTTCATATTCATATTTGCGGGAAAGTATTCGGTAAGTCGCTGCGGGGCCTCGAACTCCATAGGGTTTTTCTGGCTTCTCAGCAATATTGCGGTTATCATGATGGTGGTCTCCCCTTTGATAAAACAATGGGCAGGCAATGGCTATCTGTGGATTACCGTACTGATTGCGGGGGCATTCCTTTTCTACTCATGCCGTGCGGCCGGAGCGGTATCAATGCAGCCGCTGGTTGGAGAAATCGCGTTTAAAGACAACCGCGGCAAACTTACCTCCGGCATATACAAAACATTCAACATAATGGGTCTTATCGGTCTGGGAATACTGGTGCTGCTATTCAGAAAATGGCAGGACACGTGGCTTTTCCAGTGGATACTTATAGTCGGTGCGGTTATAGGAGGTATATCCACATATTTCATTTTCTCGATAAAAGAGTCTCCTCTCAATCTCAACTCCGCACGGCGCAGCATAAAAAACGATTTGCGGAAGCTGTTCAAGACCCCAAAGTATACAAGACTGATGACTTCGTATATTCTGGCTATTTCGCTGATTATGATGACCGTTCCCATATCAATGCTGGCCTTGAAGGAGGGCTACATGGTACCTTACGACAAGGCGATATTCTTCGCGCTCGTCCAGTTCGCGGGGGGAATTTTCATCTCATACCTTAGTGGAATACTCGCAGAAGAAACTGGTCCGCGGCCATTGATAATACTTTACTGCTGTATACTTGTGCTTGTCCAGCTCTCGTGGATAGTCGCGCCCGGGACGTTCTCCTGGGGATATTCGCTGATAATATTCCTTCTATGCGGCTGCTGTATAATGGGCATATCGCTGGCGCTGATGAACTACTTCCTTCTCTCTGTGGAGGAATCGGACAGATTCGGAACGGGGCTTTTTCTTTCGGCGGCCTCCGGAATAAGCGCCGGACTCGCGGGTATATTGATAAGCAGCCCGCTTCTTAGAGTAATAAGGGCATTCGGGCCTGAAAATCCGCTTGATATCTACAGGATATATTTCGGGGTCGTACTCCTGCTCTCACTTCCCTCGATATACTTCATAAGCAGACTAGAGAAGCTGAAGGACTGGGCGTTAAAAGATGTTCTGGCGCTGGCCTTCGCTCCGCGTGACATGAAGGCGCTGCTATTAATAAGCTCGCTTGAAAAGGTCGCCGACCCGAAAGAGGAAGACCACAATATAGACAAGCTGGAGAACATACGTTCCGGGCTCAGCGAAAAAAAGCTTCTCTCCTATCTGGATTCGCCTAAGTTCTCTGTCAGAGGCAAGGCTATGCAGGCGCTCAGGCAAATGCCTTTCGGCGACGGCGCCAAAAAGGCATTGATTAATGAGCTTGAGTACGGTGAACAGACCACGGCATATATAGCCGCACAGATACTGGGTGAAAATAAAGTAAAGGAGGCCATCCCGCTCTTGCTGAAGGCCCTGGAATCCAACGACAATTACTTGAAGGGGAAAGCGATGGTTTCCCTTGTGCAGCTCGAAGTAAAAGAATCCTACCGCAAAATAGAGGAAATATTCAAGAGCTCCTCCAATCCGCGCCTTATCATCCACGGAGCGGCGGCGCTCGGTGAAATAGGCGATCCAGACGCGATGGACCTCCTGCTCGACAAGGCCGTGCCCGAGCAGTCCGGCCCGATACTTAATGAAATACTTCTGGCACTTTCTGAAATAGGCGGAACAGCGGATACATTCTACCGATTCCTGAAGCATTACAAGCTGGACCCCGAAAATGCCCGATCCATGTTTACAGGTGAAGTAAAAAAGGTAAGCGAAAATCCTCTCACACCTGGAATAGAAGAGATACTCGAAGCTTTCACAAAAGGAAAGGAAGAAGCGCCTGGGCCGCTTATTGACGCACTTCTCTCGGCAAGCTCCGGAAAGAAGCGGAAGATCGCAAAGATAGTCAATAGCTTCCTTGAACGGGTAGAAAAAGACAAGCTCAAGCCCGAGCTTATATATTGTATCGTCTTCATCCTCAGAAAAAAAGGAATCCTTTAATCCCCGCCTTAGTAGATGGAATGAAAAAGGAGCCGTCTCACCAAGCAGAATAACTGGATTATTTCCAGGCGCCCGGTCTAGTTACGTATTCAGCTTTTTTCTTCTGAGAGCGTAGCAACGAGGAAATTATATAGATAGTAACGCCGATGGTTATTGAGCTGTCCGCGACGTTAAACGACGGCCAGTGATAGGTACCGAAATAAAAGTCCAGGAAGTCTACGACCTCCTGGCGCCAGAGCCTGTCAATTGAGTTCCCTATAATTCCGCTCACAATCATGAAGAGTGCGAAATAGCGTTCGACACAGCCTTCTGTCAGCGAACGCAGAAAATATATCACCATGATAAGCACGGCTATTGAGACGCCGAGGAGGAGGTGTCCCTTACCGGACATTATGCCCCATGCTGCGCCGGGGTTTGTTATATATGTAAGGTTGAAAAAGCCGCCGATAACAGGAATTACGTCATGCTTGGGAATATACTGAACGACCACGATTTTGGAAAGCTGGTCCAGTACGACAAGAAATGCAGCAAGAAACATCGCCGAAACGATAATCTTCTTTTCCTTAAAACTTCCCTTCTCTATCCTACCGTTCAAATTAAATTACGCTGAACAATTCAGCGCCCTTCCTTTTCCATACGGGACTTGCAAGTTATGCAGTAGAGGGCATGAGGCTTAGCGACGAGTCTTTCATGGCTTATCTTCTCACCGCAGTCCAGGCATATACCGTACTCATCGTCATTAAGGCGCTGTATGGCCTCATCAATCATCTGCACGACATCAGCCTCTTCCGTAAGGAGCTTCAGTTCCATATCGTGAAGGGAGTTGTCGCTTCCGAGGTCGGCCATGTGGGTGGCCATGCCGGCTCTCTGCCCCGCAGAATCCTTATCGGACTTGAGGGCTTCGTCTGAATGAAACTTCATTTGCGAGGATACTTGTTCTTTTACGTTAATCAGAGCGTCGTAGTATTGTTTTTTTCTTCCGGTAAACTCGAGGGGCTCTTTTTTCTTCGTCATAGTGACTCTTCCCTTCATGAAAAGAATTCTTAAATTTTCGTTCAAGGCACATGAAGATAATGTATTTTTTAAATTATTCAAGGGTCAAATTGAATAATCCTGACAGAAGTGGTAGATTTAAACTCTGTTTATATTTCAACTTGGTATTTAAAGTACGGAGCGTATCATGATTTCACTTGAGGAAAATTCTAAAATCCTCTTTATCGGCGACAGTATAACCGATTGCGGCAGAAAGCGGGAAAACGCCTCTGAACCCGGTAACGGCTATGTAAGATTCCTCGCCGGAATGCTCGGTGCGTCATATGCCGAACTCAACCTGAAATTTATAAATACGGGAATAAGCGGCGACAGAGTTCGCAACCTGAGGGCCCGCTGGGAAGAAGACTGCCTCGCCCATAAACCTGATGTCGTCTCCATAATGATTGGCATCAACGACACCTGGAGGAGATTCAACGCGGCCAAAGACCACACCGACACCGCGGCATATAAAAAAGACTACGAATTCATACTCAGGGAGCTGGAGAGCAAACTCAAGTGCCAGATCGTGATTGTTGAGCCATTCCTCCTGCCCGTACCGGAAGACCGCAAGGAGTGGAGGATTGACCTCGACCCCAAAATTGGCGCGGCCAGGGAACTGGCGGCCGAATACGCCGCGGCATATGTACCGCTCGACGGCATTTTCGCCGCCGCCGCACTCAGGAACGAGGCCGCATACTGGACTCCGGACGGCGTGCATCCCTCCATCCAGGGACACATGCTGATTGCCGAGTCCTGGCTCGAATACACGGGACTCTGATGACTGAAAAATATATAGACCTGCATACGCACAGCAATGCCTCAGACGGTTCATTCACTCCGTCTGAAATATTCAAACTCGCCGGAGAAAGCGGGCTAAGCGCCGTCGCCCTCACCGATCATGACACCGTGAGCGGCATCTCCGAATTCCTGAAAAGCGCCGAAGAAAACGATTCATGCACCGCAATACCAGGCGTCGAAATATCCGTTGACCTCGGTGGAAGCGAAGTACATATCGTCGGCCTTTTCATAGACCATAACTGTCCTTCACTTCTCAAACTCCTGACCGAAATAAGGGTAAACCGCGATTCGAGGAATTCGGTCATAATAGACAAACTCCAGGCAATGGGCTACGATATAAGCCTTCATGAGGTAAACTCCACGGCAGGAGGCGAAAGCGTGGGTCGTCCCCATTTCGCGAAAATACTGATTGAAAAGGGCTATTTTTTAAGGCCGCAGGAGGTATTTGACAAATGCCTCAAACGAGGAGCCTCTGCATACTGCACCAGGAAGCTTCCGTCGCCGGAAGAGGCCATAAGAGAAATCCATAAAGCTGGCGGACTCGCATTCTGGGCACACGCCGTCTACAGGCTCAAAAACGAACGAACTTTCGTCAGAAGGATCATCAAAAAGCTAATAGCCTGCGAGATTGACGGCGTCGAAGCTTATTACTCCACGTATTCCCCGGCGCAGCAGAACATGATGATCGGATTCGCCGAAGAGTTCAATCTCCTGAAATCAGGCGGCTCCGATTTTCACGGCTCGAACCAGCCGGCAGTCTCGCTCGGAACTGGAATCAATGGAACCCTTAAAGTACCCGCAGATATCCTTCTGGAAATGAACGATACTATTGATCGAAAAAAGAGGACCGAGCCTGCCTTATGAGCGAAGCCATCATACAACTCCAAGGACCATTGCCGGAATTCCAGGATTTCCTTCGCTCGACAATACGCACTATAATCAACGATCATATCGAGAAAGCGGTTTTTTCAATCGCCAAAAATATATCAGAGCGCTGGCGATTTATTTCGGCATCGGCATTGGTTAAAAACACCCGAAAGGAAGTACACGGAGAAGACTTTGCAGACTGCGCTTTTCTGCCCCTTGCCTGCGGAATATCCGATGCTACGGTCTTTATCGGTATCCGAGACAAATCCTTCTCCGATTTCTTCAGAAAATTCAAAGACGCCCTCGAAGAAAACTTGAACCTTGCATGCTCCATCAAGTCAATCCTTATAAAAGACCCGCTCTCCGGACTATTCAATAGCGGATACTTTGACGAATGCGCCGAACGGCTCTTCCATGAAAAAAAACTTTCCGCGCTTGCATTCATTGATATTGACAAGTTCAAGACTGTGAACGAGAAATACGGACACAAACTCGGAAACGCTCTTATCGTTTCGTTCGGTTCCTTCCTCAAAGAGCAGCTTTCGAAGGACATGGCCGCTTTCAGATATGGCGGTGATGAATTTGCCATTATCTTCAACGGACTCGAAAAAACTGAAGTAATGCGCTACCTCGACAACTTGATCCTGGAATGCGCCATGACTGAGTTTTCCTGCTGTGAATATCACGAAAAGGTCAGTATCTCCATATCAAGCGGATGTTCCTTCTCACCCGATTCATTCAAAAATGCTTCCGCTATGCTCTCCGCCGCAGAAAAGGCCATGTTCGCCGCAAAAAAAGATGGCGGCGGAAAACTATTCTGCCTCCCGCATGACAAAATCTGATGATAGTCAGATAACAGCAAAACTGTGGCTAATTAAGGCGGAATCGAGAAAAGTTTATAAAAGAGACTTGAAATAATAGGAATCATTACTAGATTCATAGGGATGAAACTAAGCAATACAAATCAGAGAAGAATTATAATAGAGGAACTCCGCAATCTATATACCCATCCTACAGCGGATGAGCTTTATGTTATTGTGCGCGAAAAGCTTCCACAGATAAGCCTAGGTACGGTTTACAGAAACCTTGAGCTTCTGGCAGATGCCGGCAAAGTTTTGAAACTTGAGCTTTCCGGAAAACAGAAAAGATTCGATGGGAATGTAAATAAGCACTTCCATATGAGATGCCGAGCCTGCGGAAGGATTGAAGACATGCATGCCGATAAAATGAGCGAGATAGACCGTAATCTTAATGATCTTGTCGATAAGCTGAAAGTAGACGGATACCGTCTTGAATTGAACGGGCTTTGCAATAAATGCAGGGCTGAAGAAGAGTAAAAATAAAAAACAGGGGGCAGAAATGAAAAAGATCGCTTTAACTGCAGTTCTAATCGGAGCAGCGTTTGTTCTACCATCAGGGGTTCACGCTCAGTGTTGCGCACCAAACGCCGATACTGTCAAAAAGGAGTGCTTCACCAAGGTTGACACGGATAAAAACGCCGTAGCATCGCAAAAAGAGCGCACCAAGTATTGCAAAAAAATGCTTAAATGCATGGATTCCGACAAAAATAAGGAAGTAACTAAAGCAGAGTACATGGCGAATAGCGAGAAAACCTTTACGGCCCGTGACGCCAACGCTGACGGATTTATTGTTATCGAAGAATATATTGTGCTTCCCGAAGGAATGGATTCTGCCAAGATTGCAACGGAAAAGAAAAATATCGAAGATAAGCAGGGCAAGGATTCCACAAAGAAAATAGACTCCAACAAGGACAAAAGTGTTACCCCAGTCGAATATGTGGTTTTCTTCTATACCATTCTTGATGATGCCGACACCGACAAGGACGGCAAGGTTTCAAAGGATGAGTTCATGAAGCACTCCGAAGGACGTTTCCAGAAAGCCGATAAAAACAACGATGGAGCTATCGTAGAAGAAGAACTTATTGAAGACTGGAACCTCGAACCAGAAAAGAAATAAGTTTATTCTTATAGCTGGAATAATATATTAAAGCCCGTCGTCAAGACGGGCTTTTTTGTTTTCAAAATGGTATTATATTGTCCCTTTGAAATGTCAAAATAAGTGAGGATGGTAAGGATGTATATAGGAAGAATAGTAGCGATAGGAATGACGTCAACAGGGCAAACGGCTGCAATGTACAGAGTGTCATCAAGGTCATTTCCGAACAGAGAGGCAAGACTTTCCGAAAAGAGCGTTTCGATAATGCCTAGAAAAGGCTTCGAAGACGACCTCAGCAAGAATCCCTACATCGCCTATAACTGCATAAAAATAGCGGGCGATTACGCAGTCGCGACAAACGGTTCGCAGACCGACCCGGTAGCGGAGAAAATCTCTTCAGGGATGCCCGTCCGTGACGCACTGGCGCTCTCACTTCTTGCCATGGACTACGAAAAGGACAGCTACTGCACCCCCAGAATAGCGGCAGTAGTACATCTTGAAAAAGCAGAAGGCTTCCTTGCCACGGTCAGGAAGGATGCGCTGCTCGTGTCCGAATTCACACTCAGACCCGCTACCGCTTTCTATGTTGCCACCTATGAAAAAAACAGCCCATGCGCCTCAAGCATCGAGAAGACATTCACGGCTGTCACTGCCTCCGAATGCTGCGAATTCATGATAAATGGCGGTGTATTTGCGTCCTTCGAACACCCCGTAACCGCAGCGTGCGCGGTGTCGACCGGAAAAACCTTCGAGTTCGCAGTCAAAACAATATGATACAAAAACTTCTTAAACAGCTCAATGCGGAACAGGCCGAGGCCGCTAGCTCCATAGAAGGTCCCCTGCTTGTGCTTGCCGGTGCCGGCACTGGAAAGACCCGGGTAATAACCTACAGAATAGGCTGCATGATTCAAAACGGCATTAGTCCGGCAAATATTCTCGGAGTAACATTTACCAACAAGGCCGCGCGCGAAATGAAGGAACGCCTTGCCCAACTCATCGGGGCAGAAACTGCGAAGAAAGTAACGCTCGGCACTTTCCACTCGTTCTGCGCCAGGCTCCTGCGCCGCGAAATAGACCTTCTCGGGTACGACTCAAGATTTACCATAGCTGACGACAGCGATCAGAACGGGCTTATCCGCCAGGCGCTCGGTGAGCTCGGAATATCGACCGAGGAAATATCCGTTGATGCCGCGCTCGGTATGATAGGCAGGTGGAAAAACGCCATGCTCGAACCGAAGGACGCATCGAATGTCGCCGAAACTGAACGCGAAATCAAGACGGCCGCAGTCTATGCGCGTTATCAACAGTATCTTGAGAATCAGAACATAGTCGATTTTGACGATCTTCTCTTTTTCGTTGTGAAAATATGGAGAAAATATCCCGAAAAACTCAGGAAGTATCAGGATATTTACAAGTATATACTCGTTGACGAGTACCAGGACACCAACATGGTCCAGTTCGAACTCCTTAAGATGCTTGTCGGCGAAAATAAAAATATATGTGTCGTCGGCGATGATGATCAGAGCATCTACGGCTGGCGTGGGGCCGTTGTCGAAAATATCTTAAATTTTCCGCACCACTTCAAAGGGGCGAAGGTCGTCAAACTTGAAAAAAACTACCGCTCCACAAATAAAATACTTCAGGCGGCAAATAAAGTTATTGCCGTAAACCAGGACCGCTACCAAAAGAATCTGTGGTCGGACAATGGCGAAGGTGAAAATATCAAAATCGTAAGGACGGAAAGCGCCGATGAAGAGGCTCAGTTTATAGCTGAAGCCGTGCAGGAAACCGTCTTGTCAAACCACGAAATGAGCTATAAGGATATCGCTGTTCTTTATAGATCGAACCATCTTTCCCGCGTACTTGAGCGTGCACTCAGGGAGTACAGAGTGCCTTTTAAGCTCGTCGGGGGCCAGGAGTTCTTCGGACGCAAAGAAATAAAGGATGCAGCGGCATACCTTAAGCTTATCGTCAATCCGAAAGAAGACCAGAGCTTCCTCCGCATACTTTCCGTCCCGCCGCGGGGTATTGGCGACAAGGCTGTCAAGAAATTAAAAGAGCTTCAAGGCCAGACGTTTATACCATACTCGGAACTTGTGGGTCATGACTCATTTCTTTCCGAACTTTCATCAGCAGGAAAATCAAACGCACGCGCGCTTTACAATTCCTTCTTAAAATACAGGAACTTATTTTCAAGTCCCGGCAACCTTGCCGAAAAGATGCAGAAATATTTCGAGGAAGCCGGGTATTATGACGGGTTTCAGAAACTCTATAAAAACCGCGACGAAGCCGAAAAGCGCCAGGCCAACGTTGATGAATTTATAAGCGCAGCCGCTGAATTCGAGTCAAGAGCGGCAGAAGAGGTTTTCCTTATGGATTTCCTCGAAAGCTTTTCACTTCTTGACGAAAACGACAAGACCGAGGACGAGGAACAAAATGCTGACACGGTAACACTTACGACTGTCCACGCCGCGAAGGGGTTGGAATTCCCATGTGTTTTCCTTGTCGGCATGGAAGACAAAATATTCCCGCACGAGCGCTCGGTAAAAGAGGGGAATACCGATGAGGAGCTGCGGCTTTTCTACGTGGCCATAACCAGGGCTAAAACCAACCTATGCATAACATACGCGTCAAGCCGTTTCATGCGGGGTCAGTTCCAGCGGAAAATGCCGTCGCACTTCCTGCGTCTCCTTCCAGATGATTCCATCGAGAAAATCAAGGGAAGCGATTTTTTCCGCAGTGTCGACAAAGATGAAGTACTTGAGGGGCTTCAGGACATTTTCAAAGTCCTCAAGGGTGAAAGCTAAGGAGCCTTTTCACCAGTTCCACGTACCTCCGTTTTTCGAGCCGTCCCATGTAAGAGAACACGGGGCCATTGCCATTTTCCGGAAAACCCTGCTGTATACCTTTCCATCCCGGTGAACATAGGTATCCACGCGCTGGTCTTCGGCTTTCCATTTGCCCGGAGCCGTACTTGCAGGACGGCATTTCGCCGAGAATGAACCGTTTATGCCGACAAAGCCTTCGAATGCCGATGCGCTCCTGGTGCTGTAAAAAGTACAGCAGTAGACAGTCGCTTTAACACACTGTCCAATCAAATCAATATTGATGCCGCTGGAGTTGAACGGCGAATATGCGTAATCGGCGGAACCCCTTGATTCATCAGTGGCATCCCTGTAAAGATAATCGCCCACGACGCACTTGGAGTTATTTATATTGATAATCTCATCCTCGACATCCTTCCTCGCGGCTTCTCTCGCCCCCCACAGGAGAGGGTCAAAATAAAAGTCCGCGCACTCATAGCTTTTGAGTACGGTATCGTCTGGGCTGTCCGTTTCGAAAGCTGCTAGATTCTGCCGCTTCGGTGCCGCCGAGACTGCGACGGTCCAGTGAGGACCGGCGGGAGATTTTCTGATTGATTTTATCACACTCTCGACGGGAGCCCAATCGGCAATTCCATAGATTTCGCAGCTGAAATTTTCTATTTCGCTATCCGGGACAAAGAACCTTGCGTTGTATTGTTCCGAATCTTCTGTAATGACTGTTTCGACATTCCCTATCTGTCTTGTCGCTGACATTGTATTTAAACCTTTCTTTTTTACGTTAAAGCTCCTTACATTGAAGCCCGAGCGTCAAAGAGAAAGGTTCTGTATATGTATATGGTTCTATCTTGCCAGGAAGACATCGAAAGTCAGAGTATTATCCGTTTTTCTCTCGATATGACCATCACAGTAAAGTATGTTGGCGCCGCCGTTATGCCTGAAACGCCTTCGCTCCCAGGTGGTGTCTGAGATTACCCAGTTCTCGCTGCCGTCCATCATTGTTCCGGCAGTGGATGGCCGTCGTATTTCCGAAAGCCGTGACATCCGGTAATCTTCATCACTGAGATTATCTCCCGATGCGGCATAGCGGTTTTTGCTGGCAATCACATAGGTAACCTTCATCCATCCCGGCCCCCAGTCGTAATAATCATTCTTGGCGGAAGGGCAGAAGATCAATTCCTGAAAAGTGCTTAAACTGCTCACATAAGTTCTGAGATAGGTAGACCCCATATAGGGTTTGGGAACCCAGTATTCATGATTGTCCTGCAGGTAGAAATTTATCAAGGTGTTTATTTCCCTTAGATTTCCGCGACATGAAATTTCCTGTGCCGAATCACGAGCTCTCGACAACGCGGGCAAAAGCATAGACATTAGAATTGCGATAATAGAAATTACAACGAGCAACTCAATGAGTGTAAACTTTTTCATAGCATCCTTCCTTTCCGCCTCATTCAAAATTAAGAGTTATATCCCCGAAACTTGCGACTGAGTGAACCGTTCCTCCGCCCCAACTGCTGTGCTCTGATGGGTTATCCTTTTTACGATAAAACAATCCCTTGAACGTACTGTTCTGATTAATATCTATCCCCATCGGTTTTAATTCAATCTTTGCAACGGCGCTCCATCCGTCGGGAAACATCTTGGTCTGAAGTTCCCAATTTCCATCCCACTTTTTGTCAAAGCTGCACGCGTCGTAGGTGTTGCCGCTGAAATCAAACGCTAGGTGATAATATCCGCCTGACGCCTTTTTATCCCCGTCAAAAAATAGTTCAATGTGGTCACCTTTGGGCCAGGTATCGCGTTTTTGCCCGGCAGGCAGCGAATACATGGAACCTGGCGTCGGATCAAAACATTTAATGCCTATATAAAAGTTCCTGCGGTCGTGAAAAAGCTTTATAATTGTTTTAAACTGTGACTTTTTTTCAGGGGAGTCCATTATTTCAAAACCGTCTATTGATGCGGCATTTTTCCACACAGCACTATCAAAATCGAAATCAGGACAGGATTTTGTCTGCATAAATGGTATCTGTATCGAAGGAGCCTTCTGCATCGCGGCTTCCTTTAATAATGATTCAAAGCAGTTTCTATTCCTGATTATAAGCTGCTTTATTTTCGGGTCGGAAGTCATTTGTTCAGCTTTTGTCAATGCGTCGCGGCATGGTTTTTCCAATCCCTTGCCTAGAATGTAAAATGCTGCCGACTTTACGGCGTTGTCATTCCAATGCGAAGGGGCCGGATTGCTATACCATGCATCGTGTATCAGGCGGAAATACTCGCTCATTGCCGAAGCTGCCTCGTGATAAGTGCGTGTGATATATTTTTCTTTCAGTTTATTCACATCCTGATACGGGTCCCAGTAAAGCTGTGAAATAATCCAGAACTCCATAGCCGAGGCATCCCAGTTTTCCGTGGATGATTTTTTGTACCTGTTTTTTCTCTCGGCATCCGGAACATATTCTGCAAAAACGCGCCTGACCCCAAGCTTGCTGATGAACTGCAAATCCTGTGCGACCACGTCAGAAAGAGGACGCGGGAAATCGCTTGCGCATCCATAGTATTCTCTCCAAATAATATTGGGTGTAATCGCTATCCATTCTTCCGTTCTTTTTTTCCATTTCGGATTGTTTTCCACTGTTTTCTTGTCATCTTTGACGTAGGGGCAGAAACGCACATTGATTGTTTTGAAGAGCTTTACTTTCGGCGGGACTGCCGTGAAATAATATCCGAACGAATTAATCTGCTTGTCTGGATATTTTTGATAAATTGCTTCGGCGACTTTGTTGAGGAACGTAAAGAACTGAGTGGAGCGAAATGCTTCGTCATCTGGAGATATAACTGTTCCATTGGGCAAGGTAATGGGCTTTTTGCATTCCGGACACTCACACAGATTCCAGTTGTCTTCTATCATTATATTAAAATGTTTTACATATGGGGGAGCCGCTTTGATTTTTTCCTCCAGTACACGGATTACTTCCTGTGTCATTTCCTCATTGGTAAAACAAAGCTGATTGCGTCCTTCGGGTCGTCTTCTGCCGTCCATAAAAGCGTAATATTCGGAATGTTCCTTTGCGTATTTTTCAGGAGGAAGGAGAAATGTATTGAGATTATGCCCTCCACCGAATTCTACAATGAAGCCATGTTTCTGTCTACGCTCCAGAAGTTCTGTAACATTGCTTGCGCCTATAAAGTTGCAGCGGTTGCGAATCATCCAGAGTTCGGTGGCTTCATGAGATTGTTTCGGATAGTCGCAGATATGCCAGCCGCGGAGAATGAATTTGGGAATATCGATATAATCGGAGTATTTCACATTAAGATTCGGGTCCGATGAATAAATCGCGTCAAAAGGTTCAAGTCCGCGCGGCCATATTATATCGGAATTCCTGTCCAGAAAATTGTATACGCCATTAAGCACACCTTTAGGCTCTGTCGCAAAAATACAGATATTATTCCCATCTGTCCGAACAGCATATCCGTCATTCCCGATAAGTTTTGACAAATCATCTTTGTACTTTTCATTCAGATCTTTAAGAATTCCCGAATCTGCCGGAACGCCAAGAAATATCTTTACTTTTGAAGATCCTTGAATATTTACTATGGGCAGTTTGGCGCCGGATATTTTTCCAGCAAAACTCTGAAGTTCTTCCGCCGCAAACTTTATAGCCGGAGGTGCTTTTGCATCAATTATTATTTCTGCCTCAGGACGCCCCCCGGCCGCGAGCGGGAGAGCGGCATCGGCTATAGTTGAGATACCCGCAAGCAGAATAATTGCCATAATCTTTTTCAACATATCCAGTCCTTTCATTTTAAAATTCTTTCTAATTTTATCCAATTGTAAACAGCTCCACCCAAAATAATCTTTATGCTGTTTGCATTATCCGGGACTATAAAATCATAACTCAAAACCTTTTCCTCCCCCTGTGGAATCCGTAGATTAGCGCGGTCGCGGCTGATCTCGTTTCCTTCCGTATTGTAATAATTGAATTTTAAGACTGCACCCATCTTTTTGAATCCAGTTGCAGAAACGCTTATCTGCAAATTTTCTCCGGGTCTTACCGGAATATGATTGCCGACGGCCCATCCATTCCGCAGGTCCAGTTTGGTTACCCCCTCCTCCGTGACCATCATTTTCCCGCCGCTCAGCTGTCCGATGCCTGAATAGTTGTATGGTCCCAGTTTAAATTCGGGATTCAAATTAAGTATCATCGATGTATCAATTTTTTTCAGGACAGGACTACTGACACACACCTTGTCTTCAATTTCTCCTGGAGCAAATTCAACGGAAAGAAAAGCCGCACCGTCAGGGGTATAGAATTCATCATTATAGAGCTTAATTTTTTTGCTAAAAACACACTTCCAGAAACTCGCATAATGCAGTTTTATCTCCCTTCCGAGGGAATCGTAAAAGATTATTTTCCACCCCGCCATTTTTCTTCCCATTTTTGCTTTGTCAGCGTTCATGAAGAGATATTCCAGCTGCGGCGAATCCTCGAAATTGCCGGGGCCATCCACCTTCGCGGAAAAGCTTAATCTGTAAGGCGTCAAAGAAGCTATCGGAACTTTTTCCATAAGAAACGACGTCCCGCCGGATATGACCTTATCTTCACCTAGTAAAAACAGATGAAGGATAATTAAATTAATCATGATTAATAGTATTTTCACCGGGGCATCCTTCTTTTGACGGCTTCATACACTGCCCAGTAGAACCTCTCTCCACAATACCGGGACGGATAGGGATATTCTGCACGAGAATATGCGGATTTGCAATGCGGCGCAATATAGTATCCACAAGCACTTCGGCCACATTTCCAATATTTAAATCAAACGTCGTCAATGGCGGATTATAGTATTCAGATTCGGGCAGATTGTCATACCCTACTACCGAAATATCCTCCGGCACCCTGAGTCCAGCTTTCAGTATCGTATGAATTATGGAATACGCTACAGTGTCATTGTGCGCGAGTATAGCAGTGGGCCTTTCATCCAATTTCAAGATATTTTCCGTTGCGACCTCGGCGTCAAAGAGGGTCAATACGTGATCGCAGGTCCATGACTCATTAAAGGGAATTCCTTTTGATTCCAGCTCTGCCCTGTAGGATTTACAGCGCAGGTCAGCCGTATGACCTATAAAACCTATTTTGCGATGGCCCAGGTTGAAAAGGAAATTGACGGCACCGACTCCGTATTCGATTTTATCCAGGAAAATGCAGTCTATGTCATCGTGCATATTCCCATAACACACAACCGGCGTACCGCAATCCTTTAGCCATGCGGTATAGTGACAAGTTATTATCCCATCGATACCGCGTCCGACTATTCGCTCATAAGCCTTCCTGAAGCCGGCCTCTCCATCTTCCGGCCTCCAAAACGAAAAAAGTCCGGAATATTCTTTTTTTTCAAGGGCAAATTCCATCAATCTTACCAATTCGCTATAAAAACCTCCCAGACTGGGAAGAAGGACTCCTATCGTGCGGTAACTGCGCATAATCAAACTGCGTGCCGCCGGGTTAGGGCTATACCCCAATTCGGACGCTTTTTCCCGGATAATCCTCTTAATCCCTTCGGAAGTATAACAATTATTCTTATTGTTCAGGGCTTTCGAAATAGTGGATGGAGCGTATCCTATTTTTTCTGAAAATTCCCTCAGTGTCATTCTCATGAGCGATTCCTTGAATAAGCCTATGTCAAAGCATTGACGTCAATCGTTTGATATAATTATAATCCTCCTCTTCTTTTTTGTCAAGAGCCAAAGAAATTTAAGAAGGCACGGGCGCAGATGGACGTGTGTCTGAATCCGCCAATAAAATCTCACAGCTTTTGCTTTTTTATGGTTCAGCTTTAAAAAAACGGGACAGATTACTTGAAAAAGATAAAGAGGGGGTTATTTTAACTGTCCGGTGTTTCTGAAAGTAATATTCAATTGGAGGTTATATAATATGTCTCAGCATCCAAGTCTCAAGATTGGTGGCGGAATTAAGAAAAAACGCAATGTTCTGAAGCGCTATGAGCGCGTAGACGCTCTTGCCGCGGCAGGTCGCTGGAAGCAAGGCGAAAAGGTACTTGGGCTTCCGAAAACGAAGGTAGCTGAGTAACTCTGTCCGATTTTTACGGCGCTCTTCTCCGTGAAGGGCGCCTTTTTTTGTCCTGAAGGCCCAAGAGACTTTCAAATTAGGGGAATTTTGTATACCAAGAGCTTGACTTGTTGCCCTTTTTTAGATATTCTACACACACAAAAGTTACACTATATACATGGTCTGTTATATTAAATGAAGTCGCACTGCTTATTTCTTTGTTATATCATACTCTCTATGGTACCCTATACATGCGGCTCTATTGAGGTTCACGCTGCCACTGAAAAAGCAGTGCCATTCAAAAAAAACATAGCGTTCCTTCATTCAACACATGGGGCTGGAGGATGGGGCGACGATTTAGAAAAGGCACTGGTTAACGATTTTTCGGTATTTCCCGATGTCCATCTTAGATTGTTTGAAATAGATATCGATACCACTCTTTCCACTGAAAGTTTTAAACCATCCTTTCCGTCAGTTGAATCCGGCATAAGCGCCTTCTCTCCCGATCTTATTATCGCACTGACTGACAATGCGGTTGAGGAATTTCTCAACTCTTCTTTAAAAGACAAAAAAATCCCTACCCTTGTCTGCATGAGTCAGTCAAATGAAAACCATTCCTACTGGGGCCTGAATTTTGCCGGGGTGCTGTTCATGGATCCCATGTTACGGCTATATAAAAACTTGAGGCGCTATGCAAAAGGCAACAGATTAACTGTAATGAGCTGCAGGCACGCCCCCATAAAGACGGAGAATTTGAAAGTCGAATTCGAAAATGTTTTAATTGAAAACGTCGGGGTATCCTCTTATTCTGATTTTATGGAAGATTATCAGAAGGCGCAGACAAAATCGGATGCCGTCATTCTGGCCTTTTCGTCGCTGCCGACTGGCTGGGACCCGACAGCCGCGAATGATTTCCTTATGAAACACACCAGCATCCCGACGGGAACGACGTACCAACACATTGCCCCGTATGCAATGATCACGATGTCCCCTTCTGTTGCCGAAACATCTTCACTTATTACCGATTCCGCGTTGAAAATCCTACATGGGGCCGCTCCGTCAATGATATCTCCGAAAACGGGCGGAGAACTCGTTTTCATCATTAATATTTCAATTGCCGAGAAACTCGGAATCACGATATCGGCGCCGGTACTGAAAACAGCAAAGGTAATACATTAATACGATGAAACTGAGAACGAGGCTTTATATCTTTTCAACTCTTTCCATAGGGATTACCACCTATGCGCTACTGTTTGCCGGGCTCATAATAATAAACAGGGTAGTCTTCAATCTCAATCAGCGCATGCTCTCCAAGGAAGTACAGAACATTGTCGGTGATGTTAATGAGCGTTATCAGGTGCTGAAGGACTCTGGAGTAGCCGATATAAAATCTTACAGAGATTCGGTAATGCATGACATTTCCAAAAAAATAAAAAGGGAATACCAGACAGCCTCTCGAAAAATAAGCCTTATAGACGGGAAAGGCCAAACCGTAGCCGGATATAATATCGATCTTTCCGTTCCTGCCGCGAAAAATATTTTTTCGCGGCCATCCGGCTTCTTCGAGGAAAAAAAGGACAAAATGGTCTGCTTTTATGCGTCAACAGAGTTTGAATGGAAAGTTGTCCTTTTTATAAAGAGCAGCGAATACTATGCGAAAAGCAATCTCTATTTCAAAATAGCAAACGTCATAGGCGTGGCCATATTGATTATATCACTCTCTATAGCATATTTTATATCCAGCAGACTTTCTCAACAAATATTCACAATCCTGGACTGCGTGAAAAAAGTCGCGGGGGGCGAACTTAACTCGAAAATAACAATAAAACCGTTTTCCGAAGAGATCAAGGAGCTTCAGGACGGATTAAATACCATGATTGACAAACTTCAGCAGCGCGAAATGGAAAGGGAAATCGCCGAAGAAGAAACTAGAAAACATCAGAAAATAGAGACGCTGGGCATACTGGCGGGCGGTATCGCCCACGACTTTAATAACATCCTCACCGCCATCCGCGGAAACCTCCAGCTCGCACTGCTCCAAAATCCAGGAGAGGAACTGAAGCCTTTTCTCATTGATACAGAGAAAGCCTCCATACGCGCCATCGATCTCACCAGGCAGCTCCTTGCCTTCTCCAAAGGTGCGCCGCTCGTCAGAAAATCGGCATCGGTATCGGATATTCTTCTCCACTCTGGCAACTTTGTACTGAGAGGAACAAAATCTAAATGCGAGTTCAGTCTGCCTGAAAATCTATGGAAAGTCAATATTGATGTTTCGCAGATATGTCAGGTCGTCGATAATATGATAATAAACGGCAACCAGGCAATGCCCTCCGGCGGGATAATAGAAGTAAAGGCCGCCAATACCGTCATGCATCCCGAAAATAACCTGCGGCTTACTCCAGGACGCTACGTCGCAATCTCCATAAGAGATCACGGTTCCGGAATTCCACCCGAAAATATTGAAAAAATATTCGAACCCTTTTTTACCACCAAAACACACGGCAACGGGCTTGGCCTTTCAACTTCATATTCAATCGTCAAAAAACATGGCGGAACTATCAACGTTGAATCATATTTCCAAAAAGGCGCCGAATTTACCACATACCTCCCGGCGTCAAACGAAAAAGAACTGCTCCCTTCAGAAGCTGAACAGACTGAATATAAAGGCGGCGGGAAAGTCCTTGTAATGGATGATCAGGAAAGTATCAGAAGCCTCCTCGGAAAAATGCTTTCAGCTATGAACTGCAAGTGCGAATTCGCCGAAAATGGAAGGGAAGCCATCGAAATATATTCAGGGGAAATTAAAGACGGTCATAAGTTCGATATCGTCATTATGGACCTCACCGTCCCCGGTGGAATGGGCGGTAAAGATACGATGGACCACCTGCTCAAAATCGATCCGCAGTTGAAAGCTGTCATCGCCAGCGGCTACTCTAACGACCCTGTAATGACAAATTTCAAGGAATACGGATTCAGCGCAAAGCTTGATAAACCGTTCCGGCTTAACGATCTTAGAAAAATCCTCAGTGACCTCATGCCCAATACCGCATAATTTCCAAAAGGCCTATTCGCAAATCACCCGGCAGAGCGTCCCGCGGATTTCCTCTTTGAAAAGTTCCGACGCGTCGGCGAGAAGCTTCTTCAAGTAATCCTGATTCATGTGGATATCAAGTGCAGCCTGATCTTTCCAGTTTTCGTAAATGACGAATGAACCGGGATTGCCGATTTCTTCATGCAGCGTGTAGTTTATATTTCCAGCTTCTTTCCTTGTCAGACGCACCATTTCCATCAAGCGGGTCCGCACTTCATCGCGAGTTTCATCTTTAGCTTTGATCGGAACAACGATTGTAATTTGCTCTTTCATTCTGTTTCCTTTGTGTTTTTCCAGGGCATAGTGTATTATACTCCCTACTTTTAAAAATTGAAGAGGATTTTTAGATATGGCGCTTTTTGATACCCATTTCCATTATTACGGTGCGGTTAAGCCTTCCGAGTATTATGACAGAGCCGCCGGATTCGGCGTCAAGTACCTCCTCGCGGCCGGAAGCACATTGGAAGAAAGCCGAAGATCGATGCAGTTCGCGGAAGAAATTGAAAATTCGTGGTTTTCCTGCGGCATCCATCCGCACGAAGCTGAGAAAGCCGGCAATAATCCCGCCAGCGCGTTCGAAGAATTCAGGAAGCATCAAAAACTCGCAGCCATCGGCGAGATAGGCCTCGATTACTTCTATGAACACTCAGAGAGGAAGATTCAGCGGAAGGTCTTCGGGGAATTCTTGAAAACCGCTCTCGACTGGAAACGACCTGCCATAGTCCACTGCCGCGATAAGGACGATAGCTATGACGCATATTCCGATTCTTTCGACATCCTCAAGGATTTCAGTTCCGGCGGCGGACGCTTTGTCGTCCACTGCTTTGCCGGAGATACTGCCTGGGCAGAAAAGTTTCTGGAGCTTGGCGCTTTCTTAGGAATAACTGGAATAGTTACCTTTCCGAAAGCTGTCAATATCCGCGAGACCCTCAAAGTTATTCCTATGGAACGGCTTCTTCTCGAAACGGATACACCATACCTTGCTCCGATACCGTACAGAGGCAAGGAAAATCATTCGGCGTATCTTGTTGAGACTGCAAAAAAAACAGCCGAAGAAAAGAATCTTTCTCTTGATGAAATTTCATCGATAACCACCGCCAACGCGTTCAAATTTTTCTCGTCAATAAAAAAAGGATAAAAATGAATATCGATATTCTTGACCTCCTTGATTCATATCCTGATACAGTTTTTTCATGCGGGGATGCCGCGTTAATCGAGTTCTCCGCACTCCTTCAGTCTTCAGGCACTAAGAAAATAGCATTTTTTACCGGCAGGAATTCCGCCGATAAAAGCGGAGCTCTTACGAAAATACTCAGCGCCGTTTCCTCCTTCAATGTCGAAAGCTCCAGATTCTCGGAAATTGAGGAAGAGCCATGCATTGAAACCGTTTACAGGATGCTGGATTTCCTCAAAAACGAAAACCCTGATGCTGTCGCCGCCATCGGCGGCGGGAGCATAATGGATGCCGCGAAAGCGGCCTATCTGCTCTATCAGGCGGGCGGGACTATCGACGGATATTTTGGGATGAATAAATTTTCCACACGCTTTCCTGAGAAACACTTGAAAAAGGTATTCTGTTTCCCGATTACGTCCGGTACTGGCTCTGAAGCGACGCCCTACTCGAACATCGTTGATAAAAAAGCCGCCGTAAAAAAACTCATAGTCGAAAAAGAGATAATTCCGGCGGCGTCGTTTCTTATCCCTGAATTCACAATGTCAATGCCTTCCGCGGTCACAAAGGCGACCGCGCTTGACGCGCTCGCGCACTGCCTGGAAGGCTTCCTTAACATAACCCAGGACTCCAATCATCCGATGGCCAACGAATGGGCCGTAACTGGCATAAAACTAGTTACTGAAAATTTGCCGCGCGCAATGAAAAATCCTTCTAATCTTATTGCGCGCGAGGGTCTTGCCGCTGCGGCCTGTCTCGGCGGAATGGTTATACGATATAAGTCGACCGGCCTTCCGCATCTTTGCAGTTTTTCATGGTTTGGCAGGATTGCGCACGGTATCGCCGTCGCAGTTCTTCTTCCCTACGCCTGGAGCTATTACCTTGCCGAAGAAAAAGTCAGGCAACGCACGATGAAACTTAGAGGAATTTTTCCCGGCCCGTCAAACACCGCGGAGGACATACTGCATTCCTATATTCATTTTTTGAAGGATATTTCTGTCCCTACGGCACTGAGGGACTATCCTGCAATTGACCTCGAACTTCTCAAGCTTACCGCACGCACGGCAGGAGAAAACAAGATGAAGCTTGAACTTGCGCCGCGTCCGGTGCCGCTTGAAAAAAGCGGCGAAGTACTTGGAATGATCCTATCAAATGCCTATAACGGAACAGTTTAAGCTCTTAAAAAAAAAGCGGGAACAAAACTGTTCCCGCTTTTAACATCTTCCGAATGGCTGATCAGCCGTATATCGCAAGCTCTCCGAGCATCTCTTCGATCCTGAGGAGCTGATTGTATTTGCAGATACGATCGGTTCTGCTGAGGGAACCTGTCTTGATCTGCCCGCAGTTCAACGCTACGGCGATGTCCGCGATAGTAGTATCTTCGGTTTCGCCCGATCTGTGACTTACGACTGCGTTCCATCCGGCTCTGTGCGCCATTTCGATAGCATCGATGGTCTCAGTAAGCGTACCTATCTGGTTGACTTTGATCAGGATGGCGTTCCCGGCTTTTTCAGCGATACCCTTTGAGAGGTACTCGACGTTGGTAACGAGCAGGTCGTCGCCTACGAGCTGGCATTTGTCGCCGATTTTCTGTGTGAGGAGCTTCCAGCCGGCCCAGTCGCTTTCGGCCATGCCGTCTTCGATCGAGTCGATGGGATATTTGGCGATGAGCTTAACAAAGTAGTCCACCATTTCCGCCGACGTGAGCTTCTTGCCTTTGCCTTCTTTTTTGAATTCGTATTTCTTCGTTTTAACATTGAAGAACTCACTCGCTGCCGGATCAAGCGCTATGGATACGTCGCCGCCTTTTTCTTTTCTCCCGGGTTTGTAACCGGCGTTTTTGATGGCCGTTACGATTACGTCGAGAGCGTCTTCAATCCCTTTGAGGTTTGCCGCGAAACCGCCTTCGTCGCCGACTGCCGTGCTGAGCCCGCGGTCTTTCAGTACCTTTTTGAGGGCGTGGAAAACTTCCGTGCCCATTCTGAGGCCTTCCGAAAAACTCGTCGCGCCTACGGGACGAATCATGAATTCCTGGAAATCGATGGGCGCGTCGGAGTGCGCGCCGCCGTTGATGATATTCATCATCGGTACGGGGAGACGCTTTGCGTTTACGCCGCCGAGGTAGCGGAAAAGGGGAATATCGAGGTATCTGGCTGCGGCGTGTGCCACTGCGAGAGATACGCCCAATATCGCGTTGGCTCCGAGGTTTTTCTTTGTCTTTGTGCCATCAAGCTTTATCATCGCATCGTCAATGCCGATCTGATCGAGGATATCCATGCCTTCGATTTCAGGAAATATTTTTTCATTGACATTTTCAACAGCCTTGAGAACGCCTTTACCGAGATACCTTTTCTTGTCGCCGTCTCTGAGCTCCAGCGCTTCGTTTTCGCCAGTTGACGCGCCGGACGGTACGGCTGCCGTGCCGATTACGCCGGAATCGAGGGTAACTTCAACTTCGAGTGTCGGATTTCCACGTGAATCCAAGATCTCGCGAGCATGAACATCATAAATTGTTGACATTTCTGCCTTCTCCTTTTTTTATTGCCAAGTTCGATATATTCATAAAACAAAACAGCCCTTAACGTACTCATGCAATGCTTATTTTGCAAGTTCCCCTTTTCAAATACCCTCAACATTCAAAGGTGATAACGGCAAAGCGGCCTGGGTATCCCGAAGCTGCCCGCTTCCCCAAAAGGTTTTCCGTCCTCCACCCTGGTTGTTATTTCAATCTTTCGAAGGCCCGGAAGGCAATGTCTTTGCGATAGAAGGTTTTTTTCCAAGAGATTTTTTCTACGGCGCGGTAGGCATTTTTTATGGCTTCGGAGATATCCTTGCCTTTCGCGGTAACACCTAGGACACGGCCTCCGGTATTGACAATTTTACCATCTTTAAGAGAGGTACCGGCGTGGAAGACGACGGCGCCGGTGGATTCGGCATCGGCAAGCCCTTTTATCTCAAAGCCTTTTTCATAATTTGCGGGGTAGCCGCCGGACGCCATTACAACGCAGATAGCTGGGTCGTCGTACCACTCAAGATTGACTTTATCGAGCATGGCGTCTGAGGTTTTGACCATAACGTCGGCAAGGTCGCTTTTGAGTCTCATGAGAACGGCCTGAGTTTCGGGGTCGCCGAAGCGGACGTTGAACTCAAGGACTTTCGGTCCTTTTTCCGTGACCATGATTCCGGCGTATATCACGCCTCTGAAGCAAAGTTTTTCCTCTTTTATGCCGCGCAGGAAGTTATCGAGTACCGACCTTTTAATTTCCGCCATCAGCGATTCCGTAACGACAGGGGCCGGCGAGTAGGCGCCCATGCCGCCAGTATTGGGGCCTTCGTCATTGTCCATCAGGCGTTTATGATCCTGAGACGATGCCAGAGGAATGATTGTTTCCCCATCGGTCAGGGCGAGTATCGAAGCTTCTTCTCCGAAGAGGCATTCTTCGATAAGAACTTTTGCTCCGGCACTGCCGAAGGCGCCGCTGAAGCATTCTCTCACGGCCTGAAGAGCTTCTTCTTCTTTGAGCGCGACAGTAACGCCTTTTCCCGCGGCGAGTCCATCGGCCTTGACTACTATTCCTTTTGCGCCTGAGCCAAACTGCCTCCTTATATAGTCAAGAGCGGGATTTTGCTCGGTAAAGGACTCCGCGTCCGCGGTCGGAATGGAATATTTTTGCATAAAAGATTTTGCGAACTCCTTGCTTCCTTCAAGCTCCGCGGCTGCTTTGGCGGGCCCGAATATTCTCAGGTTTCTTTTCCTGAAGACATCCACAATTCCATCGCAAAGAGGGGCTTCCGGCCCGGCTACAGTGAGTTCTATCTTATTTTTTTCGGCGAAATCGGCGAGGGCCCCCAGGTCGGAAACCTGAATATTCACAAGTTCCGCGACTGCTGATATTCCGGCGTTGCCGGGCGCGCAGTAAACTTTTTCAACAAGCGGGCTTTGTTTAAGTTTCCAACATATGGCGTGCTCTCTTCCGCCGTTTCCTACTACTAATACTTTCATTATATTAATTCTCCTGTATATTGCAACGCTGTTAAAAAACAAGGAAAGGTACAATAGATATGTTTTCCGCCTTATGCAAATTCAAGGTAGTTCCTCTGGTCAAAGTTAAGGACCTTGACGTAGAGGACGCGCTTCATATAGCCGAAGCCCTTTCCGCGGGCGGACTGCCCGTCATGGAACTTTCCTTCAGAAGGTATTCGGACAGCAAGGCGATAAGGGCCATTTCCGAAAAATTTCCCGACTTCTGGATAGGCGCTGGTGGAATCCTCAGCAAAGACCAGCTCCTGAGAGTAGTCGACGCCAAGGCCAAATTCGCGATGTCGCCCGGCGTAAATCCCGATACCATCAGGGAAGCGTCCAGACGCAATATCATTTATGCTCCCGGAGTCTGCACTCCCACTGACATTGAAATGATTATCTTAAATGGTTCGATAGACTTCCAATTTTTCCCGGCGGAACAGTCCGGCGGTATAGAAATGTTGAAGGCGATAATCGAACCGTTCGAACACCTTCCTCTCGAAATCTACGCAAAGGGAAGTATCCCTGAAGACAAAATAACCGCTTATCTGAAAATCCCTCAGGTTGTCGCCGTTGGCGCTGAATGGATTGTCGATGAAGCGACAATACGTGCCAAAGACTGGACAAAAATAAGCGAGTCAGCCAAAAAGGCCAGATTCATCGCCGAGCAGGGCTAAGCCCTCCGCTATAATCAGCGGGAGTAAACCAGAGCGGTACCCTCACTTGCGAATTCGCTATAGCGCGATATAACGTCGCGCACATAGGCCCTAGTCGATTCGATGGTTATCGAGACCTGTCCGCTTTTACGGCATGGCATCCATTCCAGGGCACGCCTGCGCCCGGCATTGTATTCGCAAAGCGCGAGGACCACGGAGTGTTTGTAATCGCTCCATGATTTGATGGCGCGTGCGAGATACCACGAACCTATTTCTATATTGATTTCAGGAATGGAAAGCTCTTCTTCTGACGGGACATTCTTATCAAGTGCCTTTGCCCAGTCGGCCGCCGCGCAGATTCTGACCTGCATAAGTCCAATCTCGCCGGATTTGCCGCGAGCGTCAGGATTAAAATTACTTTCCTTGCTTATAACAGCTTTCACTAGCATAGGGTCTATGTCGTTGCTCTCGGAACTTTTCCCAATCATAATGTCAAATTTATCTGTTCCTTCGGCGGCTATGCCGAAGAAAATTACCGCCAGAAATACCATCGCTGACAGTGTTTTTAACAAGTTCGTCGTTCTCTCATTTCTTGTCTTAAACATCTTCATTTCCCCCTTTTCTGTTAAAGGCAAACGGAATTAAAGATATCATGGGAGCAAAAAGTGTCAAGAAATTTGATAATCTTTATTAAAAAATAATTAAAAATCTGTGTTCCGCCTAGAAACTTGGAATTCAATAAAAAAAATCACAGAGGCCGCTTGATGATTATGGCAAGGATAAATATATTCTTTACTAACAAAGACCAACAAGGGGGCTTGGATTCTCAATGAAAGATTTTAAAAATCTAAAAATTCTCGTAATTGAGGATACGGAAGACGTGTTTAATTTCCATAAAAGATGGATATCCCACTACGGTGCTGCCTTTATCGGCAGCATGACAGGTAAAGATGGGATTGAGATAGTCAAAGCCCACAGTGATATTGATATAATTATTCTTGACATGGTGCTTCCGGATATTGAAGGGAACAAAGTTTACGAAGAAATCAGGAAGATAAACCCGGAAGTCCCGGTAATCGTCTGCAGCGGTTATCACGACAAGATTGGGCAGATGGGTTTAAAATACAAGGTAAAAGTCCTCTATAAACCATTTCTGCTTCCCGCTCTCCAGGAAATGATCACCGAGTTGTGCAATCTCGATGAAGACTCCAAGCCCTGACCCGCGATTCGCCTGAACAAGGCCTTTATCGCGCGGAACAAGTGCCTTGCAGTTTTTTGACGTTCGGATTTTCGGGATCAAGTCTGACAGCTTTTTCCCTCCACTTATCGGCCTCATTTTTCTTTCCTGAGGAATAGAGCGCGAGCGCAAGGTTCACCATGAGCGATGCGTTTGAAGGGTCGAGCGAGAGGCTTTTTTGGAAATATTCCGCGGCTTTGGCGGGATTCCCGTTAGAAAAATTGATTATTCCAATATTGTTCAGGGCCATTCTCTGTGCGGGATTGAGTTTCAGGGCCATCACAAATGATTTAAGGGCATCGTCCCTGCGCCCCATTCTCATCAGCATTACCGCATAATTATAGAAAAGCTCGGGGGACTTTTCTTCCCTGTCGAATGCCGTTTTGAATGATGACATGGCGCTTTTATAGTCGCCCAGCTCTGAATACATAATGCCGATGTTCATGAATGCGTTATAATCCTCGGGGTCGAGTTTCAGGGCGTGGTTATACATCACAAGCGATTCTTCATAGCGCTTACGCACGTAGTAGCAGTTGCCAAGCATGTTGAACGTTCGTGACCAGTTGTAGTAAAAAGGCAGCGATTCAAAGATATATTTTTCAGCACTGTCATAGTCGCCTCTTTTCATGGAGGCCTCGGCGAGGATATTCATTGCCTCAGCGTTTTCCTTTTTTGAGTTGGCAAAAGGACTTGAGGGGAAAAGAACAACCAGCGCGGCAAGTGAGACGGGAATAAATATTCTAATGACATTTGTAAAGGACTTTTTCCCGCTGATTACGTATGAAATGAAAAAAGAAGCAAGCACAAAGATCGCAGGAAGCATCGGCGCACGGTAGCGGCCGCTTGTAACAAAAATAGTCTGCACAAACCAGAATGATGCCGCAAGAATGATGAAATGCCTGTATTCGAAGGCGCTCTCCTTGCGGGATATCGCTATAAGAAAGCCTGCGAGTCCGGCAATTCCGAGCAGGGCAAACGAAAACCGGCCAATCCGCTGGAAGCCTGTTGAATACCGCAACGTATCCATGTCGGCCCCTGCACAGAGTTCCCTGTAATTCCAGACAAGTACGCCCTTTCGGATGAAGTTCATTGCCGCCTGAAGTGGATGCTCTCTGATAAACGAGAAGGATTCCCGCAGAAAATAGGCATCCTTCGAGATTTCCTCGCGCTTTGAAACCTCTTCGGCTTTACGATGTACGGCATCCCATTCCGGGCCTGGCCTGAGGTAGCAGCATCCCGTCGCGTCAGAATTATTCCCCAGGTAGAAGTTAAAGCCGCCATTTGCCTGTACAAAGGAGACTCTCCCGCTCAGGAGTGAATTGTAAAGCGACACAGGCAGAATAGGAAGCAAGGCGGCTGAGGTGAAAAAAAGAAGCGTCCTTATGTTTTTTTTGATTCCGCGGCCTATTTTCGGCAGCGAAGATCCGTGGAATGCAAGGTATGCGGCTTCCGCGACTAGAAAGAATATTGATGCGGGGTGAGTTATTACGGCGAGTCCGCAGCAGAGCCCCGAAAAAGAATAAAACAGGATTTTCCTGACACCATCTTTTCCCATTTCTTCAGCCCTGTAAATAAAATATATGCCGAGGCATATCAGGGGAAGAAGGAGTGCCTCGCTTAGGATTTCCCCCTGATAAAAAATAAGCGGGGGATATACGCAAAAGAGAAAGAGAAAGATACCGGGAACCATATTTTTAAGAGTGCTTCCATCTCTTTTTTCCGAAAGATAAATATAAAGAGGAAGCGCAGCCAGGACGCCTATAATGAGCTGTGCCATCCTTACACTAAAGTAGTCGATGCTGAAAAAGCGAAAAAGGCCTGCGAGGAAAAAAGGATAAAAGGGGCTGTGTATCTGAATATCTTTCCAGAATATGGAACCTGCGAATATCTTCCTGGCCCACTCGTCGTACTCCTGTATGTCCGGACCCATCGGCATATAAAAAAGCGGGGACGATGAATATTCCCTGAGATAGATAAGCCTCAACGCCATTCCGACGCCCAGGAACAGTACCGGTACCCAAAATGTTTTTCTTAAATGCATACTTTGACCAACTGAAAATTTGATTAACTGTTAAAATATGTTATCTTTTCCGATTATCTATTTAATCTTTATAATTATTCGTGCTCTTTTTATGATAGAAAAAAAAGTTAAGATCAAGAACAAGGCCGGCATCCACTGCCGTCCTTCAAGTGTCATACTTACGACTGTCGAGGAATTTCCCGGACACAAATTCGAGGTTATTTCCGAAAAGGGGAACTGCGGGCTTCAGAGCATTCTTGAGCTTCTTTCTCTCGGACTTCAGTACGGAGATACCGTAACTATCAGAACTCTGGGCCCGGACGAGGAAAAAGCCTGCACCAAAATTGCAGGCCTTTTTGAGTATGAATTTGACTTTCCTCCCAGATAATCAGCGCCAAGAATTCCGGAGCAAGCCATGAAAATCATAATAGTCGGAGCCGGAGAGATAGGCAAACATCTGGCTTATGTACTGAGTCACGATAAACACGATGTTGTCGTGATAGACAAGTCCGGCGAATTGCTCGAGCATATAAAAGAGCACCTGGATGTAATGACCATCGAAGGAAACGGCTCCAACATTGACTGCCTTATCAAGGCAGGCGCGAAGAGTTCGGACATCCTCATTGCCGTCAGCGGAAACGAGTCAACCAACGTAGTATCATGCCAGATAGCCTCTCATCTTGGCGTCAAAAATACAATATGCCGCCTTGATTCAAAGGACTTTTTCTCTGAAAAAGAAAATTTCCTGCCCGAAACTCTCAAAATCAAAAATATCATAATACCCCTACATGAGGCTGTCCGCAAGATACTGAACGTACTCGATAATAAAATAGTGACCGAAAGAATCCTCTTTACAAACCCCAACGCAATCATGACGGCTTTCGAGGTCGTACCCTCATCTCCAATCGCAGGCGCTAGGATAAGAGACCTCTCAAATATCGAAATATTAAGCCACATCCGCTTTGCGGCAATACTCCGCGACAGAAAGCACATCATCCCGAACGGCGATACCATAATCGTCCCTGGCGACAGAATATACGCCGCGGGAAATAAGGACAAAGTGCAGGACGTCGTCGACTGGAATTCAACCGATAACTGCCGGATAAGGAAGGTACTCATCGCAGGCGCCTCCAGAATAGGCGCGACCCTTGCCAAGGAACTTTATAAAATGAAATATGAAGTCAGGGTTATAGAGAAGGACCCCAAGAAAGCCGCCGACTTCCTCGACGAAATAAAAGCCGGGGTGATGGTGATAAATGGAGACCCCACCGACAAAGACACACTTGCAGAGTCTGGAGCCGACACTATTGACGCATTTATCAGCGTAATGGATGATGACGAAGATAACATACTCTGCGGCATTATGGCCAAGGAGGTAGGCGCCAAAAAGGTAATAGTAACCACCAGCAAAGCCGAATACGCGGGAATAATCCCGGCGATAAGCATAATCGACTGCGGATTCAGCAAGAGCATAATAGCCGTCAATACCGTACTCAGGGTGCTCAACCTCGTTTCCGAATCAATGAGAGTCGATGCTATTCTGAGCCGCGCCAACGCGTTTATCCTTGAGTTTACCGTACACCCCGAATCGCATGTCTGCGGAAAAAGAATTTCCGAGATAAAATTCCCGCTTTCCGCGGTCTTGGCGATGGTCTTCAGAAAAGGCGAGGTACTTTCAGCGTCGGGTGGACTTATCCTCCAGTCGGAGGATGTGGTAGTGACCATAACCGAGCGCGACAAAATAAGCAAGATAGAGCCGCTTTTCTGTAGAAGGAGTATTTTCGGGCTATGAATGTCCGCGCGGTATTATACGTAATTTCACTGCTGGTGACGCTTATAGGAATATGTATCCTCGGCTGTCTGCCAGTTTCATGGTTTATGAATGATTCTCCGACTGACATGGCACAGCTCGCCGGGTCCGGGGTCATTCCCGCCATCATCGGTATTTTAGGTTATGTCATATGGCGGCCGAAAAGTGCAATGTCCTATAAGTATCAGACCCGTGAAGGGTTCGGCATTGTCGCTCTAGGCTGGATTGCGGCAAGCCTTGCCGGGTGTATCCCTTTTATTTTTGTATCAGGCTTCACTTTTCACGATGCCTTCTTTGAAACCGTATCAGGCTTTACCACGACAGGTTCGAGCGTGATAGACAATACACTCGTCCTTTTTGACGGTTCCACGCTGGGAAAAGGTCTCGACGACCTCCCGCGCGGCCTTATTTTCTGGCGAAGCGTGACTCACTGGCTCGGAGGTATGGGGATAGTCGTCCTTTCTCTTGCGATACTTCCGTTTCTCAAGGTCGGAGGCCAGCAGCTTTTCAATGCCGAGGCTTCGGGAATTTCGAAAGACCAGCTCGCTCCCAGGATTGCCAGTACCGCGAAAATACTCTGGGGCGTTTACTTGCTCCTCACCATCGCCGAGGTTTTTTTTCTCATGCTCGGCGGAATGCCGCTTTTCGATTCGCTCTGCAACTCCTTCGGAACCGTAGCAACCGGCGGTTTCTGTAATCTTCAGGCGAGCATAGGCGGTTATGACAATGCATATTTCGATGTTGTTATCACCATTTTCATGTTCCTTTCCGGGTGCAACTTCATTCTTCACTTCCGGGCGTTGCAGGGAAAAGCTCTCGGATATTTCAGGGATGAAGAACTGCGCTGTTATTTCTTCATGACTGTTTTCGCCATTTTTGCCGTCGCATATTCCATAATGGGTTCTGAAATCATTACAAGCGCCGGGAAGAAAGTTGAAGGCACCTTCCTGAACAGCCTGCGCTATTCTTCATTTCAGGTTGTTTCTCTTTTCTCGACCACCGGATTTGCTACTGCTGACTTTGACCTCTGGCCGACATTTCCAAGACTGTTTCTTGTTTCTCTGATGTTTATCGGCGGCTGCGGCGGCTCGACGAGCGGGGGGATAAAGAATTCCAGGATGCTTGTCACGTTCAAATACGGGATTTCCCAAGTCAGCCGCTGCCTTTTTCCGAAATCCGTTACCAATATAAGGTTCAATCACGAGAGGCTTGATAATTCAATAGTACACAAAGTCCTTTCATTCTTTTTCATTTACATAATGGTCTTTCTGATATCGAGTTTTCTTATAGCAATATTAACCAATACCGACATAATAACAGCGACGACCGGACCTGTGGCATGTCTGGGCGGCGTAGGCCCCGGCCTTTCCAAAGTCGGCCCGGCATGCACATTCGCCTGGATGAACTGGCCTGCGAAAATGGTACTTTGCGCCGATATGATTCTAGGCAGGCTTGAGATTTATACGGCTCTCGTTATATTTCTACCCCATTTCTGGAAAAAATAAGAAAGGCCCTTTTTATGCATATCAAGCGATATTTCAAACAGTTTCTGAAGAGATTTGTAAAACTGTTATGGTCTTTGATAATAATGGGACTGACAGCCATCGTCTCTGTCGGCGTCTTTGTTTATCTTTTTCAGGAAAAATTCATCTACGTCCCTGACAGGGGATTGACCGACAATCCCGGCAGCGCAGGACTCAAATATGAAGATGTCGAACTCACCACCGAGGACGGCACTTTGCTCCATGCCTGGTTTGTCCCGGCTGAAAACCCGAAAGGCGTCATTCTCTTCTGCCACGGCAACGCCGGAAACCTTTCGGACCGCATAGCGACCATAAAAGTATTTTACGAACTCGAAATGGATGTGATGATCTTCGACTACCGCGGTTACGGAAAAAGCGAAGGCTCCCCTTCTGAAAAAGGCACCTATCAGGATGCCAGGGCCGCATGGAACTACCTCGTCCGCAAAAGGGAAATCCCGCCTGACAAAATAATAATTGTTGGTCGATCAATGGGCGGAGCTATCGCCGCGGAACTCGCGGCGGAAAAAGCGCCCGCCGGCGTGATAATAGAATCCGCGTTCATCTCAATCCCGGAAATAGCAAAAGACCTTTATCCGTTCATTCCTCTGATTCGTCCCTTTTCAAAAATTAAATACGATACCGCCGAATATATGAAAAAAATCAATTCGCCGGTCATGGTCATTCAAAGCATAGACGACGAAATTATAAATTTCAGACATGGCGAGCAAGTATTCAAATCCGCCAACAGCCCCAAGAAATTCGTTAAGCTCTCAGGCTCGCACAACGAATGCTATTTCACCTGCGAATCCATTTACAAAAAAGAACTTAAATACTTTATCCGTGACTGCATAAAGGAAACACCTGTCCCTCAACAGAAGGCACCCGCGACAACGTCAGCTAAACAGTAGACAAAACTCACAGGCGTTATAAATATACCTGCATGAATTGTTTCGGATTCGAACATCCGCTTGTATAGCTCAGCGACCGCCATCTGTTTTTTGACCAGAAGACTTTTTTATTTCCATTGTCCTGCGTCTGTGTCCGGGTCCTGAAAAAGCTCGGTAAGCATTTTCTTTTCAACTATACCGCCGGTTTCATCGGTTTCAGGCGACGGCATTTCCCATTTCGGACTCGGGAACACAGGGGTTTTGAAGGAATGCAAATCAATGTTTTTCGTCTTTTCCTGAAATTCCATGCAGGAACGTATGCAGCCTTTGGCACCGCATATGGCGAAATATCCAGTGTGAGTCAGTATCTGACGATAATACGAATTAACATCAGAGCCTGGAAATTCAGGGTTAGGCCTGGACCATTTGCCAAGTGCGAGAGTATAAGCCGTCTTATAGGCCATTTCTTCCGACATGGTTGTTTTAGTAATGTCCAGATTGAAGCCGGGAAAGAAACGTTTCAGGAAGGGCGACGCCTTGTAATTTATCCCGTGATGCGTCGCGGTACAACGCCCCATGTGAACATCACCCCACTCGTACTCCTGGCCTTCTATGCGGATTTTAATGCTCGGTTTTTCGTCTTTCTTCGGAATAGCGTTTCCGGGGCAGTCTTTGACACATTTCATGCAACGCTTGCAGAGAGTACCCGGCTTTATGAGCGGATCCGGTTCCAGTACGGCGTCCGTCAATATCGTGCCGAGACGGACACGAGGACCGAACACGGGGTGTATAAAAACTTTTGACCAGCCGATTTCGCCAAGACCGCAGGCAACACCGGCTATACGGACATTGACGTTAACATCGGGCACTGGACGTCCGGGAGCGACAGGACTTGGATTATTAGGATACGCTTCGGGAACTCCGGGATAAACCGGAACCGCCTCATAGCCGTGATCTTCTATCATTCGTGCTATTTCATGTGTCACCATCGGGCGGAAGAGAGTGTTCAGCCGGTTATATGAATAATATGTGTAATTGTTCCAGTACGTGCCTTCCGTTATTCCACGGTAAGTGCTGCGCGGTATCGGCTGAACTATTGATATAACGGATTTACAGTCTGGGAAAATATTTTTAGGATGCATACGTTCGGGGGCTTCGGCAAAGCGTTCGATATTGGCTATGCCTACGATTTCAACGCCTCCGCCTCCGGCGCCTATTTTCTTCGCAAAATCCTTAATCATCCTCGCTGTGATTTTATCACTCATGGTACACACCTCGTATATTAATTATTGATTGTTTCGCCTAGATAATCACGGCCCCATGCCGGAGCCGTCCTGAACTGATGCCTGAATTTAGTTTTAATGAGCCCTTTTTCCTCAAGCGCGGCAAGACAGGCGCGACCACAGGCAGCGCCGACACGCTCAGTCTTATAGAAACGGCCTTCATCACACTGAACGGCACCGTTTTTACATTTCGCGCATAACGATTTATTGATTGCGGCAACATCACACTCACTTCCTGGAATCCCCTTGCCGTTGAGATTGTTCGTATCAATCGCATTTAGAGGGCACGCCTCGGCGCAGGCATTGCAGTTCTTACAGAGAGAAGGCTTAAAAGTATCATCAGCGTCAATCTTTTCATCCGTCAGAAGCATGGCGAAACGCTGCAATGTCCCGAATTCAGGTGTCAGAAAAAGGCCGTTGCGTCCAATTTCACCAAGTCCCGCGGCCTGTGCCGCAAGCTGGTAATCGACATAAACATTGGGCGCCGGTTTGCCGGGAGCGACAGGAACAGCCTGCGCCTGCCCACTGTAATCATACGCGAACATCGGAACAGCTTCGAAGCCCTGCGACTCAAACCATATTGTCAGGTCATAAGTCGTTTTCGCCAAGTACTGATCTTCAAGATAATAAAGCCCGAAGTGGTTAAAGGAGCTCTGCAGCTCGGTACCTTCCTCAATGCCGCGCAACGCACCGTGCGGAACTCTCTTCGCTATGACAATCAGTGATTCCGCCTGCGGAAAAATCGATGCCGGATTGGATTCCTTCGGCAGATGAGCAAGCCTGGAAATCGGGGAAATCCCGACAAGATCTGCTCCGAATTCCGCGGCTTTCTTTTTAATTTCTATTGCGTTCATTTCTATTTTCTCCATCTAATAATATTTTTTACTGTTAATTTTTGACCGGGGCTTGTCCCCCGACAAAGGACAGTTCCGCGGCCGAACCGTTAATGTCCACGGACCATACGCTGCGCTTGCGGAATTTATTTTCGAACCTGTTGGATACCTTATTTTCAAGCGCTGTCATGCAGGCACGTCCGCAGGCCGCCGCATAACGGTCAACGCCGTCTGAAGCTACCGGCTGGGAGAACGCTCCATTTTTGCAAACCTTACATATCTTTTCATCTATGGTAAAGATATCCGTTTCATGTCCCTTAAGTCCGGCTGAAATAGTCTTTTCCGCATGGATGGATTTCAATGGACAACCTTTCGCGCAGGCGTCGCAGTTTTCACAAAGGGAAACTTTCTTTAATTCATCCGCATCAAAAGCCTCATCGACAAGAATCATCCCGAACCTCTGGCGGTGTCCAAATTCGGGGGTCAGGAAAAAGCCGCCTTTGCCTATTTCTCCAAGTCCGGCAGCCTGAGCGAGAATTTTGTAATCCAGGATAACATTGGCGGCAGGCTTTCCATCAGCAAGCACCTTGTCTTCACCCTTTATCCTGTAACCAAGCAAAGGCACGGCCTCAATGCCTTCTTTCTCAAGATAACACGTTACATCATAGATTGTTTTTGAAAGAAACTGATTCTCAAGATAGGAATGGCCAAAGCATCCATAGGTCGAACCGAAATTAGTGCCCTCCTCAACACCTCTGAACGCGCCGCGCAGTATGCGCCGCCCCACCACAATAACAGACTTGCACTGGGGAAAAACCGAAAGCGGATTAGATTCGGCAGGCAGGTCCTTGAATCTATCCAAAGAGGCTATGCCCACAAGATCAGCCCCTGCTTCACGCACTTTTTCCTTTACCTGAGTTGAGTTCATTTTCTTTTCCTTATCCATTTTAAGTTTAAACTGCTTTATATAATGCGTAACCGAGAGCGTAAGACGAATTCTCGGCTGCTTCATAAGTCTTTTCCCTTAATTTCCGCAAGTCGCTTTCTTTCATGTCCGGCGGACTGAATGAAACTCCGATTACGGCAGCAAGCTCTCCCTCGCAGTTGAAGACAGGGGAGGCTATCGCCGAAATATTATCCGAGCGTTCCATATTTGTAATGGCAAATTTTTCCTTCCTGATTTTAGCGAGTTCGACTTTAAAACTCTTCGGGTCGCCTATTGTCTTCTCCGTAATTTTACTGAACGAAACGGTAGCAAGAAATTCGTCAAGCGTCTCCTGAGGGTGAAAGGCGGCACATATCTTGCCCGTCGCACTTACATGTATGGGGTTCATTGAGCCTATGCTGATTACGGGGTCAATCACTTTGCCTTCCGGCTGCGCCACGTCCACCACTATAGGATGCCAATTCAGAGGAATGGAAAGATATACCGGGAGTTTCAGCTCCTCTGAAAGCTTCTTTACAAATGGACGAAGCCTGTTCCTGATCTCAAGACGACTAAGACACGCGTGCGACAAGTTCAGTATCTTCAGGCTTATCACGTATTTCCGCGAGCTGTCCTGCGCTATATACCCCGTATCCTTCAATGTCTTCAACAGCCTGCAGATATGGCTATTCGGCAATTTGAAAACCTGCGCCAGTTCCTTGACGGAATACGCCTCAGCCTTTTCCGCCAGGAACTCAAGAACCTTGAAACCATTTTTAAGAGTGTTGTTCATCTTTATACTCTACCAATCTATATATGTGAATGATACTTATCTAAATTCTATATTTTAGAATATGCTTATATTATATTACGCTTTATGCAATGCTGTCAATAGAGAATCAAAAAAAATCGGAAACTATTCCCGTCCTGCGGTAAGAGGTCCGGCGGCTCAGATATCGCGCGCCGGGTACATTCGGATGCCCGCTCAGTTCGTCGGTTTCAATTTTATTCTCTCAATGGGGCCGGGGCATTTATTGGCTTCGTCTTGCTTATATGCTCTGTAGCGCTGAATTATCTTTCTGACATAGAGAACGGGCTCACCCCCCCTGCAATATCCATACTTTGCCCTTGAGGCATATTGGGGCCGCGACAGGAGCTGAATCGCCGTCTCTACATTGTTGAACCATCTATTAGGGTCAAGGTTCATTTCTCTCGCCAGCCTGCGGGCGTCGATAACATGCCCCAGTCCGACATTGTAAGATGCAAGCGAAAAGAATTCCCTTTCCGAGTCAGGCAGATTTTCGGGAAAACGCGTTCTCATCTTGTGAAGGTATTTGACTCCGGCATGAACATTATTCGTCGGGTTTTTTATATCCTTGAAACCCATCTCTCTGCCGGTCGCAGGCATCACCTGCATAAGCCCTATTGCGCCCACGTATGACTCCTTCGTGTGATCAAAACCGCTTTCCTGGCATATCTGCGCACACACTAAAAGCCAGTTAAAATCATACTTCGATGAATATTCTTTAATTATCGGATCATAACTGCATACGCGTATATCGGATCCTTTATAGGACTCCGAGTGGGCCGCGGCCTGTTTGGAATATTTGAAATAACGGTTATATACCACATTGAAGAAAGTCTGCCGGTATTCACGCTTAAAAAACTGGTCCACCGCCTTTTTCAACAGCACATCCTCACTACGCACGAGCCAGTGATGACGCTCTGTCTTTTCAAAACGGAAAAGCTCTTTTACATCATCACGGCGCATTAATTCCAGCTTAAAAATGTGCTCATTCGATACGGTAAGATCGTATTCGCCCTTGGCTACCTTATCTATAATTTCAAATGTCTCGAGCGTTTCGGGCGCTGCTTTTAACGTAAAATTAATCCCGGACGCCTTCAGTTCTGAAAGGGGCTCCCAGTACGAGCTGTCCCTTCTCACCCATACGGTACGACCTTTTAGAGACGCGCTGGATTTGAAAGGGCGGTCGGAAATCCTTCCGACTATCCTGTCATTATTTTCACAATACGGCGCGCAGAAAGAAATTTCCTTCATATTAAGCCGCTCTGTATTTTTCGAGATCAGCGCTGCCGCGATATCTCCCTTTCCTTCAATCAGCCAGGGAATCATGTCATCCCATTTCGGGGGAACTATCATAATAAGGTAAAGCTTTTGTTCTTCGGCAAATTTACGGGCCAGTTCGTATTCAAATCCGGCAAATTGCCCCCTCTGTATATAATAGCATGATGGATTATTCCTGGTAAGTACCCTGATAAATTTTCTTTTCTTCAATTCCGGCAAATCTCCCTTTAATATATGGTCTTTATATTTAGGGAGGTAGACAGAAAGGTAGTCATTGAGGGTTTTCAGAAGGGCCGGACAATTTTTACGGACCGCCCAACCGGTAAAAATTTTATGTGGAAAGGTATATACGATTTTTATATCGTCCCTGAAGCTGAGATATCCGAGAGTATAATTTGTGTCCGCAATGGCGAGCTCGACTTCACCGGAGGAGACTTTATAGAGAAGAGACTCAGTATCGCAGGATTTCTCCGAAGTCATCCGGAGGGACGGGATCTTATTCTTCAGCCAGTTGAAACTGCCAACATATGTTGTGTCGGCTTCGACATAAATATTTTTATTCGCAAGATCATTCTCCGATTTGACTTTCCGGTTGCTTTTTGCCGCTACGATCTGGTCCTGCGTCGAAGAAATAGGCATTGTATAGTCCACCAGTTTTTTCCGTGCTCCGGTGATACTGATATTGTCGGCTATAATATCGCCGCGCCCATCCCGCAGGGCGGGAATAAGGTCTGAAAATTTTTCCACATAAACGTATTTTAGAACCACATTCATGTTTTCCGCGATATCGGAAAGAAATATTCTGTCATATTCGCGCGGAGAAATTCTTCTCGTCATTTCGTCAAGCTCAGGAGTTGCCGTTACCAGAATACGGAGCTCTCCGCGCTTCTTTATAGCGTCAAGGTCCCCGGTGAACAACGCCTCAGACTCCTGCGACCAGAGAAAATTCAGTCCCGGAAAGACAATAAATAACAATGCTCCGGCAATCCATGATTTCATCAGTACCTCATGATAAATTCGTAAGTCTAAAATAACATTTTCAGACCTTTTTACAAGAATGCACCATAACATCCGCCTCGCAGAATAACCATGGACGTCTATTCCGACCGGACGGGGAAAGATCAGAGTCAGTCACCCAGTGTAATTTTGAGACTGCGGGCGCTTTTAACCCAGGGGTGATCGAAAGGAACACTTTTTCTCTTGCTGACAACCTCCTGAAGCGGCACGGCGACGGTACCTTCGCCGCGGGCAGCGACCATTACGCCATGCTTTCCTGCGGCAATCATATCCGAACAGGCGGTGCCGAGGCGTGTCGCGAGGAGCCTGTCAGCTGCGGACGGCGTCCCGCCGCGCTGGAGGTAACCCAGGATGGTTACCCGTGATTCAAGCTTCGTAAGTTCTTCAAGCTGCCTGGCTATTCGGAGGGTACTGTCAACCCTTCTTGTGTTGAATTCTTCCAGTGATGTCTCTGCGGCGAGCTTGTCTTTTCTGTTTTTGGCCATGTCCTTGCGGCTCACGAGGTCTTTTATAATTTTCGATTCTTCTTTGGAAACTGCTCCTTCCGCGGCGGCTACTATGCTGAAGTGTTTTCCATCTCGCCTCCTGCGGCATATTGCTTCCGCGACCTTTTCTATATCGTAAGGTATTTCGGGAATGAGAATAACGTCCGCCCCACCGGCGAGCCCCGCCCCCAACGTAAGCCATCCCGTGCGGTGCCCCATTATTTCGATGACCATTACACGGTGGTGACTCGATGCCGTGCTGTGAAGCCTGTCAATAGCATCAGTCGCTACCCCGAGCGCCGTGTCGAATCCGAAAGTAACATCGGTCATCGCAACGTCGTTGTCTATTGTTTTGGGAAGCGTTATGACTTTAAGCCCTTTTTCCATAAGCCGGAGTGCGTTCTTCTGAGTACCGCCGCCACCGATACAGACAAGGACATCTATATGCTGCTTCTGGCATGTCTCAATCATAACGTCCGTCATGTCAAGCTCTTTTTTGCCAACAACCATTTTGTGCGGCTTATCGCGGCTCGTCCCGAGCATTGTTCCGCCGAGCGTGAGAATGTTTGAAAGGTCTGAAGCCATAAGCCGCATGCTCCTGTTCTCCATCAGGCCTCTGAACCCGTCGTAGAAACCAATCACACTCATATCGTGACTATATTGCGCGGCCTTGCCTATGCCTCGTATCGCCGCGTTAAGGCCGGGGCAGTCGCCGCCCGCTGTAAGTATTCCGATACACTTTGTCATTTTTATATACCCTGTTACTGAAGAAGTTCTTTTATTCGGCAGAGGAGTTCCGGCACTTCCGACATTCGCCCTTCGCCCTTGTCGCCGCAGGCCACTTTTCCCTTGCCCGGGCCGATAAATTCAATTCCGGCTTCTTTAAGTTTCGCGCAGTTGCCCTCGACTATCCGGTTTGCCCACATCCTGGGATTCATTGCCGGGGCAAGGAGAACCTTTCCGGCATGAGCAAGAACGTACGTACTGAGCGCGTCGTCCGCAATCCCCGACGCCATTTTGCCGATAAAATTCGCCGTGCAGGGAGCTATCACGAGCAGCGCCGCCCGCTCAGCAAGCGATATATGCCCCGGCTTCCAGTCGGGAATATCCCACAAACTGCTGATTACCTGATTGCGAGAAAGGGTCAGAAATGTCTGTTCTGTAACGAGTTTTACCGCGGACGCCGTCATTATAACATGCACCTCGTGACCTGACTGCGAAAGCTTACTGCAAAGCTCCGCCGCCTTGTACGCCGCAATCGAACCCGTAACACCTAGAACTATAGTTTTCTTTTTTTCAGACATCGAATGCCGTCCTTTCAATGTGCCTGCTCCTCATGTGTATTGAATCAAGCAGCTTTATCATATCGCCGAGTGCTTTTTCAAGCTCGTCATTTATGACAAGGTAATCATATTCGCGCCAGAATGAAAGCTCTTTTCTCGCATTTTCGAGGCGTTTTTTTATAACCTCCTCGGAGTCCGTCTTTCTGTTTCTCAATCTTCGCTCAAGTTCCTCGAATGACGGCGGACCTATGAAAACAAGCTCGATGCTGGCCTTGAGAAAATCATCTGTCTTCGCCTTTTCCTTTATTTGCATCGCTCCCTGAACATCAATATCGAGAAGAACATCGGTTCCGCAGCTCAGCCTGTCCGCAACCTCGCTTTTCAGTGTCCCGTAAAAATTTCCGTGTACTTCGGCATATTCTATAAATTCGTTGTTCGCAACTTTTCCCTTGAAGTCTTCAACACTCAGAAAGTAATAATGAGTCCCGTCTATCTCGCCGGAACGCGGGCCGCGCGTGGTGCATGATATCGAAAAACGCAGATTTTTTCTCATCCCGAGCAGTTTGGAACATAGCGTGCTTTTCCCTGTCCCGCTCGCGCCCGACACTATCAGAAGCGCACCCTTTGTCAATTTGCCAGAACTCATTTCCCTTTCCCCCGTGCTTTTTCATTTTTCCCGGCCCTCAGCTCGGTTGCGTGAGCCTCCGCCGCCTTCGTTCCGCCAAGCATTCTTGCAAGCTCGGCAGTTCGGCCTTTTTCGTCGAGAATAGTTATGTAAGTCGATGTTCTGTCGTTTTTTACGATCTTCTCTACAAGATAATGGCTGTCCGCCTGTGAAGCAACCTGCGCAAGATGCGAAATGCATAAGACCTGCCGACCCTTTGCCAGCTTTTTCAGTTCTTCACCGACAACCGCCGCCGTCTTGCCGCCTATATTTACATCAATTTCGTCAAAGACCAGTACCGGAACCGAATCCGCCTCTGCCAACACTCTCTTCAGCGCTAGCATCACCCTCGACATTTCACCGCTGCTGGCGATTTCCCTCAACGGCCTCTCGCCTTCGCCGGGATTCGCAGAAAAAATGTATTCTATCCTGTCCGCACCGGAAGGACCAGGTTCCGTCTCCGCAAATCCCACATTGAACTCCGACTTCAGAAACCCGAGCTTTCTCAACTCCTCTTTCACTTCCGACCCGAACGAGCCGGCCGCTTTTTTCCGCTTTTTAGAAAGTCTCTCCGACGCCTCTGAAAGCGACTCGGAAAGCTTCTTTTCTCTCTCTACAAAAAATTTTCTCTCTTCTTCGGAATCCTGATAACTTTTGAGTTTCAAACGCGCGTTCTCAAGCACCTCAAAAACCTGCTCCAGCGAAGGCCCGTAACGACGCTTGAGCCTCTGGACCGCGCTCAACCGCTCTTCAAGTTCCGCAAATGCCTTCTCGTCAAGCTCCACATTTGATGCATAAGTTTCTATATCCGACGATAAATCCTTTATCAATCCTATCACGCTTCCGCATTTTTCCAAGAACTCCGCTCCCTTTTCAGAATCGGCCTTTTCCAGCTCGTTAAATTTCCTGTAGACATCGGAAAGACGGTCAAGCACCGTCCCCTCCCCATCACTGAGGACGGCAATCAGTCCCGAACTCAATTCCACTATCTGCTTGGAATTCGCCGCCAGCGCGTGACGTGCGGAAATCTCTTTATCCTCGTCCGGAAGCGGATTGACTTTTTCTATTTCCGAAACAATCATTTCAAGCCCCGACGCCTCCGAAGCGGACGGCATACCCGACTCGAATTCCTCTATCTCGACCCGTAATTTTTTCAGCTCTTCACATATCCTGCGGCACTCATCAAGCTCTTCAACATCGTGCGCGTAACGGTCAATAAGCTCAAGCTGTACGGCAGGTTTAAAAAGTGACTGATGCTCGTTAGCTCCGTGAACGTCTATCAGAAAATCACCGATGTCTTTAAGCAGCTGAAGCGATACCGGACTGTCATTGATAAAATTCCTCGTGGACGAAGCTGTTATGACTCTCTTTATAGCGATACTGCCGTCTTCGGACGCGGCAATCCCTGCCTCTTCAAGAAGCGGAGCTATTTTTCCCCTTGCGTCCCCGCTCAATTTTATTCCGGCGCTGATCTCACACCTGTCCGTGCCATTTCTAATCACTCCTTTGTCGGCGCGTTCCCCGAGGAGCAGTCCGATTGTCCCGAGAATAACGGATTTCCCCGCACCGGTCTCGCCGGTTATCACGCTGAAGCCACTCCCGAATTCCATATCGGCCTCTTCAATGAGCGCGAAATTTCTTATCCTTATCCATTCTATCATAAAGTGAAACCCATATATTATTTTAGTGCTTCCGACGCAGCGGAAGCAACATTATGTCCAGCCTTCGGCTGCTGGTAATATAGTACGGAAAAAGATTTTCGCCGACCTATTAACACTAATTTAATTTCTGAATTTGTTTTTTCACGAAAAGAAGTTAGATTCATGGACTCTGTGAGATATAATGCCAGCTTAGCTCAGTGGTAGAGCAGTTGATTTGTAATCAACCGGTCATCGGTTCAAGTCCGATAGCTGGCTCCATTTCTAATCAACTCAAAACCAACCAGTTACATCAAAATAACACACATAAGACCATCACCTATTTTACGATTTGCTACAGATTTTGCTACAAGCAGGCTTGTAATTTCGAAGGGCTTTGTTTATAATTAGTTCAGGTTGTTTTACCGCGTTACAGGAATAAGCATGGCTGACAGCAAAATAAAGAAAATCCTACCCAAGCTCTTTAAAAGAGGCAGCAAGGATTTTTATTATTTCCGCAGGAATGTCAACGGGCATGACAAATGGATAAGCACCGGCACTCCTAAGCTTGCCGAAGCACGGGAGGCAGCATTAAAGTATATCGAAGCCGAATTGTCGATAAATGCTGTCAGCAGGGTGGAATCTTCAGCTCACAGGCTCGCGGATACTTATGTTGAAAGTCTTACCGGCAGGAAAAACATCAGGACTCCAGTCAAGGAC
>MHBG01000117.1 GCA_001804785.1 Lentisphaerae bacterium GWF2_45_14 | reverse complement strand
AGAGCCAGGAAAAAATCCAGGCAGTGAGACCGTTTCGAATTTGAAAAATGCATGAGCATTCGCAACTCTCAAAACTATCTCTATCTCGCGCATCTCTGAACTCAAAATCCGTACCTTCATGAGTCATGAAGAGCACCTGGACGACCAAGCCCAATAAAAGTATTTTTTTAATATATGAAATAGATATTAGCTATTTGTGCTTGCTCCCAAGTTGATCTCCCCTTGCAGTTACTCGTGCCAATTTCCTAAATAGCCTTAAAATTCATGTTTGTTTTGCTTCTTTGTGTTATCTGGAAATCTCATTTAGCATTAACATCATCAATATGATTGACAATATCTTTTAATTTTTGTGAACCTATTTGATGTTTATTCAGGTCCCATACATAATAAAGATATCCATTGTTGGAAACGTTTTGATAGCCAATTGAAGGAGCAATATCGGAGTATGGCTCTAAGCATTTTATTATTCTATTGCCATACTCAATAGCTTGAGTTTTTGTTCCTTCAATAGCTGCCACTCCGTGCTCAATAACAGCGTCAACAGCATCATAAATGTTATTTTTGTAGCTATATATTTTCATTCTTCCCTTCCAAGCCATCAAGCATTTTGCGATTTTCTTTTCGTATTTTTTGGAAAAATATTCCTTGCCTAATAACCAAAGATATTGATCTATTTCCTTTATGGAATATTTTTCTAGCCCATAAGCGGTTCTAAATGTAAAGATAACATCGACAAAAGTTTCATAATTTCGTATATGCTTTCCAAACTCACCCTTGCCGACTTCGCCCAGGTGATGAATAGATTTTTTATGGATAAAGAAAAACAATGTTTTCTCGACATATGAATCAAAAATAGGAAAGAATAAAGGGCGATGGTGACTACAATATTTAGAGGCAAAGGAGTAAAAAGACCGTCCCAGATCGGGTACATTCGCGATTTCAGAAACAAGTGATAAGTCGCCAGAATTTAGACGCTCGTCAAAATCTTTTATACTCAGAATATGCTTTGCTACAGTAAAAATTGAGAATACATTGGTACTATAAAAGTCATTTAGGCACGAAGTCTTTATTAGAATATCGTCGATTGCTGTATTATGCGGGGAAAGAGAAAAAAATAATTTATCAAGAGTCTTTTCTTGTAAGCTGTAGTTTTCAAGAGTATCCCACTTTTCCAAGTATTTATTGACTTCCGTTTCACATGGCAGAGGGGGAGATGGATTTTTTTGCATTTCTACGCTCTTTTTTTAACGCTATTGATTACAAACTGGTGGATGACAGCCGTCACCACTCCGAATATCTTCAATTCCATGCCATCGGAAAAGCAGATCGGTTTGTAACGGCGGTTTGTGGCTTCGAGACGAACGCCAGATTCGTCCCGGCGGAGATATTTGACCGTAAACTCATTATCGACAGCGGCGATAACGATAGAACCATTGCTCGCCTCGAAGCTGCGGTCAACGACACGAATATCGCCAGGATGAATTCCTAAAACCGATCACTGACAACTTATAAATCTAACAGATTTAAGGATCATTTTCAAGTCTGAATAACAAGACGCAAAACATAGGACTAAATCAGAGCGAAATCGAATGAACCCGTATTGAAAAATGCAATTTTGTTGAATACAGTAACGTGCGTAGTTATACATGACACCACTTTGAACAATCAGGGTATATATGGGCAATGACAATAAGATCGGGGAAATACAGCATCAGGACATACATATGACAACTGAAAGTCAAATCGAAGAAAGCCTGATTGTCAAGCTCACAGATGAGCTCAAATATACCCATCGTCCGGATATTCGGGATCGTGATGCACTGGAAAAGAATTTTCGTAAGAAATTTGAAGATCTTAACCGGGTGCATCTCTCAGACTCTGAATTCAAAACCCTGATAGATCAAATCGTCAGCCCGGATGTATATAGATCAGCACGTTTTTTGCGGGAACGCAATACATTCGCCCGGGAAGATGGAACACCGCTTGACTATATGCTGGTCAATATAAAGGACTGGTGTAAAAATGACTTCGAGGTGGTGAGTCAATTACGTATAAACACGAATAACAGCTATCAGCGTTACGATGTGGTGCTGCTTATTAATGGGATTCCGGTTGTTCAGATTGAACTCAAGGGGTTAACGATCAGCCCGCGCCGGGCAATGCAGCAAATCGTCGATTACAAGAACGAGCCGGGCAACGGTTACGGCAATACTCTCTTGTGTTTTATTCAGTTGTTTATTGTAAGCAATCGAAGTGAAACCTGGTATTTCGCCAATAACAACAATCGCCATTTTAACTTTAATGCGGCTGAAACATTTCTGCCTCTTTACCAATTTGCGGATAAAGACAACAAGAAAATCTCACATCTGGATTGCTTTGTAAAGAAATTTCTTCCTAAATGTATCTTAGGGGAGATGATCAGCCGTTATATGGTACTGGTTGCCTGTGAACAGAAACTTTTAATAATGCGCCCTTATCAGATCTACGCGGTTCAGGCTATAGTGGATTGTATTCACCAGAACCGCGGAAACGGGTATATCTGGCATACGACCGGCAGCGGCAAGACCCTGACCTCCTTCAAGGCATCCACCTTGCTTAAAGACAACCCCGATATAGAAAAGTGCATCTTTGTCGTTGACCGTAAAGATCTGGATCGGCAAACCAGGGAAGAATTCAATAAATTCCAGGAAGGCTGTGTCGAGGAAAACACCAATACCGAAACACTGGTACGGCGGCTGCTCTCCAATGATTACGCGAACAAAGTCATCGTCACTACTATCCAGAAGCTAGGCCTGGCGCTTGACGGCAAGAATAAGCGCAGGTACAAGGAATACCTGGAACCTCTGCGCTCTGAACGAATGGTATTTATCTTTGACGAGTGCCACAGGTCGCAGTTCGGGGAAAACCACGCGGCCATTAAAGAATTCTTCCCGAACTCCCAACTCTTCGGCTTTACCGGAACGCCTATTTTTGAAGCCAATGCAACTTATAAGCAGGCTGAAGGGCAGGAAGGTTCTTTTAAAACAACCGAAGACATTTTCCAGAAGGAGCTTCACGCTTACACCATTACCCACGCCATAGAGGACCGGAATGTCCTGCGCTTCCACATTGACTATTATAAAGCGAGTGGCGAAGGAAAACCCAAGGTCGGCGACACGCTGGCTCGGCAAGCAGTAGTGGAGGAAATCCTGGACAAACACGATGCTGCCACTGCGGAACGAAAGTTCAACGCCATTCTTGCGACTGCATCAATCAATCATGCCATTGAATATCACCGCTTGTTTAAAGAAATACAGGCTGAACGGCAGGTAGATGACAGCTCGTTCAGGCCTCTGAATGTGGCTTGTGTTTTTTCGCCTCCGCCAAACGGCGACAAAGATGCGAAGCAGATTCAGGAGGACTTGCCTCAGGAAAAGGCCGACAACCAGGAAGACCCGGAAGGAAAGAAAGCGGCGCTCAAAACCATTATTGCCGACTACAATGAACGTTATGGTACCAACCACAACATTAACAGCTTTGACCTTTACTACCAGGACGTACAAAAGCGCATAAAGGATCAGCAATACCCGAATCAGGACTATCCTCACGATCAGAAGATTGACATTGTCATTGTGGTTGACATGCTTCTTACCGGCTTCGATTCCAAATATCTGAACACTTTGTATGTCGATAAAAATCTCAAGTACCATGGCCTGATCCAGACTTTTTCGCGTACAAACCGGATTCTGAACGATACCAAGCCGTACGGAAACGTGCTTGACTTCCGGCAGCAGCAGGACGAAGTCAACGAAGCGATTGCCCTCTTTTCTGGAGAAAGTATAAACAGTGCCAGGAAAATCTGGCTGGTTGATCCTGCTCCGGCAGTGATAGGCAAACTTGAAAAAGCCGTGCATTCCCTGGATGATTTTATGAAGTCCCAGGGGCTGCCCTGCGCTCCGGAACAAGTATCCAATCTTAAGGGCGACGAGGCCCGCGGAGAGTTTATCAATCTCTTTAAAGAGGTACAGCGCCTCAAGACCCAGCTTGACCAATATACCGACCTCTCGCAGGAAAACGCGAACAGTATCGAGCAGATTATCTCGAAGGATGAATTATGCGCCTTCCGCGGCGTCTATCTGGAAACAGCCCGGCGGCTCAAGGAAGAGCAGGACAGAGGGAGCGACGGCTCCAGTCCGGTGCAGCAGCTGGATTTCGAGTTTGTCCTTTTTGCCTCGGCTATGATCGATTACGATTATATAATGAAGTTGATTGCCAACTACACCCAGCCGGGCAGGCAGAAAATGACCCGTGAAGAGCTGGTGGGGCTGATTAATGCCGACTCCAAATTCATAAACGAGCGCGAGGATATCAAGGAATATATCGATACACTGAAACGCGGCGATAAACTCGATGAAAAAGAAATCCGCAAAGGTTACGAAACATTCAAAGTCGAAAAGTTTACAAAAGAAGTTAAGGTCATTGCTAAAAAGCACAAACTGGAGTGGGTCGAGCTGTTAGCGTTTATTAACGGAACTATGCAGCGCATGATCTTTGACGGAGATGCCTTGAGTGACCTTTTTGCTCACCTTGATTTAACGTGGAAGGTCAGAGCGCAGAAAGAAGACGCGTTGATGGAAGATCTTATCCCGCTGCTGCATAAACTTGCGCAAGAACGTGAAATTTCCGGACTGGCGGCCTATGAAAAAAAATAAGCCCAAATCTCAAACAAAATCTAAAGCGCTGATACCCAAACTACGTTTCCCAGAGTTCCGAAATGCACCAGAGTGGGAAGTTAAAACTTTAGGGAATATTTCTGGCGTTGTTCGCGGCGGATCTCCAAGGCCAATTGATGGTTTTCTTACAGCGGATAAATGTGGACTGAATTGGCTAAAAATTGGAGACGTTGATAAAGAGGCAAAATACGTAACCAATACCAAAGAGAAAGTCCGCAAGGAAGCTCTTAGCAAAACGCGCGAAGTCAATCCAGGCGATTTGATTTTGTCAAACTCAATGAGCTTCGGACGTCCATACATTTTGAAAATTAAGACCTGTATTCATGATGGATGGATTGCAATATCAACAAGTATCCGTGTAAACAGCGAATACCTTTATTATTTTATTGCATCGCCATCATGCCAGACTTATTTCGTGAGCAATGCCGCCGGAAGCGGTGTTCAAAATTTAAATGCAGAAATTATTAAGTCTTTATCGATAGCATTTCCTAAAAAACAGGAACAGCAAAAAATATCCGACTGTCTTTCTTCTCTGGATGAACTTATCGCCGCGGAATCTAAAAAGCTCGAATTCCTTAAAGCCCATAAAAAAGGCCTGATGCAGCAGCTTTTCCCGGCAGAAGGCGAAACTGTCCCGAGATTCCGCTTCCCCGAGTTTCGGAATAAATCGAAGTGGCGATGCAAGCCACTTCACAAAATAGCGACCCCCGTTTCTGGCAAAGCCCTAGAAAAAAATAAAAATAATATTTTGACTTTATCTGGCGAGTATGGCCTTGTTCTTCAAAGCGAATACTTTGGTAAAAGGATTGCTGGAGAAAATATAGAACGGTATATCAGGATATCCCGAAATGACTTTGTGTATAACGATAGAACTACGAAGTCGTTCTCTTATGGGTCAATTAAAAGATTATCCAATTATGAAGGAGGAATTGTTTCTCCCATCTACAAGTGTTTTCGTTTTAATGCTGGAGAAAATCCAGTATTCTGGGAATGGTATTTTGAGTCAGGATCCCATGAGCCGCAGTTACATGGATTAATTAATGAAGGAGCGAGGGCTGGTCGATTTAATATTTCAAGTGAAAAATTTTTATCAACACTAGCATGGCATCCTGAACCGCCCGAGCAGGAAAAAATTGCCGACTGCCTTTCTTCTCTTGATGAACTTATCGCTACGCAGTCACAAAAGATTAATAAATTAAAGACCCATAAAAAAGGCCTGATGCAGCAACTTTTCCCATCCGCTAACGAGGTGAAATGATGAGCAATAAACCCAAAGTTTATACCTATAAGTCCATGAAGAATCTTGCGCAAAGACTGCGTTCTGACCTGAAGGATCTAGACTTTGTTTTGCTATACGCATATAACGGCACGGGCAAAACACGGTTGTCCATGGCGTTTAGCGACTACGGGAAGAAAAAGAAGGACGAACGCGACACACTTTACTTCAACGCCTACACGGAAGACCTTTTCCACTGGGATAACGATCTCGACGGCGATACTGAACGAGTATTGAAGATCAATTCGGAATCCAAGTTTTTTGCTGGTTTTAAGGAGCTGGTATTGGAAGAGAAAATTTTCTCATATCTGGAGCGCTATAGTGATTTTGACTTCAAAATAGATTATGAAAATTGGACGGTGAGCTTTTCACGCCGCATCCAACTCGGGGAAAAAGAAGTGGTTGTTGAAAACATCAAGATTTCGCGCGGTGAAGAAAATATCTTTATCTGGTGCATTTATCTGGCGATCTGTGAATTGACAATAGACCGGGCAGAAGCTTATTCATGGGTGAAATATTTCTACATTGATGATCCGATATCCTCTCTGGATGACAATAACGCAATTGCCGTAGCCAGCGATCTTGCAAAACTGCTTAGAAAAGGAAAAGGGCGGTTGAAGGCTGTGATTTCCTCACACCATGGGCTATTTTTTAATGTGATGTGTAATGAATTAAAAGTATCATCACATAAGGAATATTTCCTGCACCGGGGAAATGTTTCGGGCAGTTATACACTGAGGGCGACTAATGACACTCCGTTCTTTCATCATGTAGCCATTTTGAGCGAACTGCAGCAGGCGTCGGAATCAGGGAAACTTTACACACACCATTTTAATATGTTACGCAGCATTATGGAAAAAACCGCAACATTTTTTGGCTTCGATGATTTTTCGGACTGCATTCATGGCGTGGACGATGAAGTTTTATATGCCCGTGCTTTGAATTTGTTGAGCCACGGCAAATATTCCGCATATGAACCTAAAGAAATGGTTCCCGATACTAAAAAGCTTTTTTGCGATATCCTGAAATCTTTTCTGGATCGTTATAAGTTCAGTCTCCCCGAGCTTCTTACTAATGAAACCAAAGAAAGCAAATAATTATGACCGAGAAAGACCAGGAACAACTTGGAAAAACCTTGTGGGCAATCGCCGATGATTTGCGCGGCACGATGAATGCCGACGATTTTCGCGACTATATGCTGTCATTCCTCTTTTTACGTTACCTCTCGGATAACTACGAAGCCGCAGCAAAGAAAGAGTTAGGTTCCGATTATCCCGACAACTCGGATGACCCTGATACTCCACCTCTGCGTTTGTGGTATGAAGCTAATCTGAACGATATTGAAAGGTTTGAAAAACAAATGCGGCGGAAAGTGCATTATGTGATCGAGCCGCAATATTTGTGGAGCAATATAGCCGAAATGGCTCGGACTCAAGACAAAGAACTGCTTACAACTCTGAATGATGGCTTCCATTATATCGAAAATCAATCCTTTGAAAGTGTCTTTCAAGGCCTGTTCTCGGAAATCAATCTGGCATCGGACAAGCTCGGCAGAGACCGTACCCAGCGTAACGCAAAACTTTGTACTATTATTTCAAGGATTGCCGAAGGAATAGCAAAGTTTTCCACCGACAGCGATATTCTTGGCGATGCTTATGAATACCTGATCGGGCAGTTTGCCGCAGGTTCCGGTAAAAAAGCCGGGGAATTTTATACACCGCAGGAAATCTCCAGCATCCTTTCAGGAATCGTTGTCCTTGACGGACATGATCCGGCCCGCGGGCCCAAGAAGAACCTGGATAAAGTTTTGGACTTTGCCTGCGGGTCCGGCTCCCTCCTTCTCAATGTACGTCATAGGCTTGGTAAAAATGGGATAGGCAAGATTTACGGGCAGGAATATAATATTACCACCTACAACCTAGCTCGTATGAATATGCTGCTTCACGGGGTAAAGGACTCGGAATTCGAAATACATCACGGAGATTCCCTTCTCAACGACTGGGACATTCTCAAAGAGGCAAATCCTGCTAAAAAACTGCATTTTGATGCGGTGGTCGCCAATCCCCCTTTCAGCTATCGCTGGAACCCGACTGAAGCCCTAGGCGAGGATTTCCGTTTCAAGAATTATGGCCTGGCACCAAAATCTGCGGCGGATTTCGCCTTTCTTCTCCACGGCTTTCACTTCCTTGCGAAAGAAGGCACCATGGCGATTATCCTGCCCCATGGCGTGTTGTTTCGAGGAGGTGTCGAGGATCGTATTCGCCGCAAACTTCTGGAAGATGGACATATTGATACCGTGATCGGCCTCCCCGCCAACCTCTTTTTCTCAACTGGTATTCCGGTCTGCATCCTGGTACTCAAAAAGTGCAAGAAGCCGGATGATGTACTTTTCATCAATGCCAGCGAGCATTTTGAGAAGAGTAAGCGCCAGAACAAGTTATTACAGGAACATATTGAAAAGATTGTTTCAACTTATCAGTACCGCAAAGAAGAAGACCGCTACTCCCGCCGTGTTTCGATGGACGAAATTAAAAGCAATGACTACAACTTGAACATTTCACGCTATATAAGCACCGCTGTCCCTGAAGAAAAAATCAATCTGAAAGCAGTACATGCTGATTTGGACAGCCTGGAAAAACAAATTTTTAAAGCAGCCAAGACACACAATGAATTTCTGAAAGAGCTCGGACTTCCGCCCCTTCCGTTTTATCAGAAGAAGTAGGATGAATATGGATACGAATAAATACAAATTGGAATCTGAAAAAGGAGATTTCCTGGTCTATCCGGGAAAAAACGGGGAAATGAAGCTGGAAGTACGGCTTCATAATGAAAGCGTCTGGCTGACGATCAATCAGAT
>MHBG01000116.1 GCA_001804785.1 Lentisphaerae bacterium GWF2_45_14 | reverse complement strand
TTACCGGCACAATTGTACTTTATCTGACCGTAGCCGTTACGCTGTGTGTTGAATTTCAGGGGCATCAGATCCCGACTCGATTCCACCCAGGTCTTGCCGCCATCGGCGGTATGGTAAATCAGGTTGCCTGCAATCACCATGGATCGGGAATCTCTCGGATTGATGTCGAAATCGTAGAATGTCCGGGCAGTAATACCGCCCTCCAGGCTGTAGGAGATGTAATTCCAGGTTTTGCCGCCATCGCGGGACTGCATCAGGCCACCGATGTCGATCTCCATGGTGATGGTATTGCCGTCAACGATAACATTGGTGGGAACGTTGACAAACCCCGGAGCTACCGACTGCCAGACCTGACGTTGTTCCAATACCTGTTCGCGCAAGCCGGGAACTTTCACTCTGGCATATTGCGATGACGGCATAACCGCTGAAACGGCTTCCCGCCACTGCTGCCGGATGGCGTCGTGGTTTTCTTCAACTAAATCCTTCTTTTCTAAAAATCCCGCACAACCGACAGAAACTCCAGCTAAAACAACTGTCAAAACTAAATACTTCATGCTTAGCAATAGTTTAACATTTAAAAGTAGACTTTCTGAAAAATTTCTCATTTTTTTATTCTTCCTCTTGTTTGAATTTTAATCTTATTAAACGGTTGTCAACGAATTTGTCAATACGGCTCAGTCGCCCTTAATAATGGTCAACATGCCGTGAAATGGGGAGAATGCAGGATTAACTATATAGGAACCGGGGTAAAGGAGGGACTCTTTGATTTTCGCGCCGGGTTGGAGGCTTTCCACATGACCGTCGCAGAAAAGACAATTAGTGGAATTCTGATGTAGCAGTTCCATCCTGTTGTTGGCATAGGTCCAGTAGTATGTGGCACTGACCCAACGGCAGTCAACGTAGGCAAGTGACGTCGGAGCCTCAGTCAGCAGGATAGTGCGGCTGGGCTCGGGCAATTGCGTAAGCCTTTTACCGCTGGGGCGGTCTTTCGGGTCGTCATAGGAGATGGTATTAAAAGCATAACTGCACTTATGATAGTTCTCTTCATCATCACGCTTGAGCACATCATTGGAGCATGTATAGGTGTTGAAATTGCGAACGTAGTCCCAGATGCCGTATTGCCATGAACCGATGGATGTGGCAAACCTGTCGAAATAGGGAAAATAATCGTTGTTATCCGATAAATACATCATCAATCCTTTGCCTGACTGGCTCAGATTGCCGGAACAAACCACCCTTTTTCCCGTTTCCCTTGCTTTGCTCAAGGCGGGCATCAGCATGCTGGCCAGAATTGCGATAATTGCTATCACGACAAGGAGCTCCATGAGTGTGAAACACGCTTGCGGTTTCCATTTCGTTTTCATGATTCAGTCACTCCTGCAAAATTAAAAAAGTTTTTGTTCATAGGTTTTTCCTGGATTCAAATTTCCATCAAACACCATTGCGGATATTCATTCGTCTCTAAAATTCTAGTTTTTTGCATCCTGTGCCATTGAATTATTCCCTTGGGGAAATGGGTCTCTCACCGCCAAAGTTGAAATATATCGGTTGATCATCACTCTTTTTTACAGGGTACGGATAAATATTGCTCCATGGTTTAATCCCATATTTGCCGATTATTTTCGTTTTTGACCAATCTTCGCCAAGACTTATTTCCGGAAGATACCATCCATTTCCAGGAGATTTACTGCTTATACATTCTTTGTCTGAAATGACATGTTCAATTACGCTATCTTTCCGATATATATTTATGTCAAACAACAACGCTGCGTTTTCTATTGCATCTCTGCGCGCTTTTACAGCAAGAAGGTTTTTCCCTTTTGTCAGCAATTTGCCAATCTCATATTGCTCCATGATCTTCCAGCCTGAACCTAATGAAGCAAGTTTTTCTCCATTGACGTAAATTTCAAAACAGTTTGCATCTGCAGTAATCCCAAGCACGGCTTTGCCGGAAAACTGCTCATCCAGTGTAAATTCCTGCCTGAAATAACGGATTACAGGCCCTTTTAAGTCTGTTTTCTCAGGATACCATATCCAGTTGGCATTTCCCCAGTAGGCGATATTTTTTATCCATTCCGGGGCCTCAACCGGAAAAGATTTCCGCGATGCATTCGGGTCTGTTGTGTAAAGATGAACCGCATAAGGTACGAAATTGTCGCTAAATATTCCTTCCGACAGAGTTACATCACGATCTTCGAAGCAGACAAACAACTTTTCGTTTTTAAATTTTGTCTGGAACTTTACGTCTGCAGGCTTGCTACTGTCGTTGATGGCAATGATATAATCCCCAGCAACAGTCTTTTTATGGATGAAGTTAATTGTCCCACTAGTGTCCAGTACGGAGACCTCTCCCTTTGTATCTCGTACAATCAAGGCCGGAGAAAGCGATTTAAGTTCTGAAGTAATTGAAAACAGAATCCCCCAATATTTTAATTCTCTTATTGTATCTGTTCCCCATAAGAAAATGCCCTTTGCTCCATGGACAACGGCATCGTAAATCATGAATTTAATTTCGGTGAGAGATGGATATCGCATAGGGGGGCGCCTTCCGGGGATTTCACACCAGGAAGTCCCTTGAAGTACCATCCAAACTGGCTTCCGATTTGCAACGGTCTCTCGCATCCTCTCAGTGTATTTCCCAACACAAGTCAATGACTTGTCAGGCAGCCCGCTGTGGCTTCCGTCTGGAACGGGATAGATGTCACAACCGGTGATATCGCAAAATTTATTGTATTCGGCCAGGCAACTGACGGAATTTCTTGGAGCATAATTAATCCATACGGGATGATACGGGTCTGCCTGTTTGAAGTAGTCATATAGGTTCAGAAACTTGTCCAACGGTTCCCCGGCCCATGCCGGTTCGTCCGCTACCAAATATCCGAGAAGGGCCTGATCTCTTAAAAAAGGTTTGACCGTAGTGTCAAAACATTTTCGAATTTCATCAAAAGAACCTCTTTGAGGAAACATCTCCAGTAAAATTTTCATGTTGTTGCGTTGTGCCATCTTCATCAGCCTTTCGGTATTTAATAATGGATCAATGCGCACATGCCCACCGATACAGTTAATTCCGTATTTAGAGAGATTAGTCATGTTTTCATCCGTGAGAATAGGAAAACCATCTAAAAGCCCTACAGGAAAAAACGGTTTGTCGTTTATCATAAGAGTATTGTCATCCCTAATCGTAACTTTCGGGTTATGGGGTGGGAATTTATTGATTGTTATTTTTTGAGTGGCAACAACTTTATCCTGCGCAAGTGCGCTTACGAATAAATCATAGCTCCCACACGGCAAGTTAGGGACTGGAATAATAAACCGTAAATCATCATCTGCTTTCAAAGAGGTTTCGAAAATAGGTTTTGTTTCTTTTGCAGGAAGCAGTGCTATTTTGAAATTTTCAATGGCGCTGTTTTTCCGTTTGATCTTCAGCTCTACTTTTTCCTGGACGCTATCTGAATAAAGGGAACTTCTGTAATAAGGTTTTTCCAGAGCAACGGTAAAATCTTCTTTGACGGGTTCCATTTTTTCGAGCATAAAATTGCCCAGGCATACTGCTCCCGGCGCCTTGATCTCAAGCGATAGAGTAAAAATTGTGTTGATTGGCGGCGATTTGGGCAGTATGACGGTTTTTTTCTGCCAGTTGCCCATAACATCATCCCATGAACTGGCATAAGAAGAAGCTAATTTTCTTGTTTTCCATGCCTTATAATGCCAATATCCAAGCACACGGAAAGGTTGATAGCCGGTGTCAGTGTATGGCCGGTCGCACGGAAGTGCAAGAACCCGGAAACTGAATTTGTATTGACAATCAGGTTCCACGTTGATATCCCGCTGAATGAAAAGCATGTTTTTATTTTTGTTGAGACTCTTCAAAATTATATATTTCCCCTTTTCTTCGTTTCCATCTATTTCTAAAGAAGCATTTTCTGCTTCCCAATGTTCGGGTTTACCGTTTTGGATATTTTCAAAATCGGAATTAACAATTAGGTTGGCTTGAATCAAGCTATCTGTATCCAATCCTGTTACGCTAAAACTCCCTAATAGTATGGTAAAAAATATGGCAACTGATTTTACTTTTTCCATGGTGGTATCTCCTTTTAAAATTTTTGCTATGTTAAAGCGTCAGTAAGTGCCGGAAAATGCGCAATATAACGGGTTGTCCAACAATTCATTTTTCGATACCAAATTACAATTTCCTGCGATAAAACTGAATGAGGCTTTGTTCCCGTGATGACGGAACGGAATGTAACCGCCACTAATGCCTATTAGTCCTGTTGTTGGCCACGAATTGAAATAAAAACAATTCCCATCTGCTGTCACCATATCTTCCGATGGTTTTCTGGTTCTCGTGATTTTTGTTCTTATCTGGGGAACAAGCGAGTCGTTATTGGGCACTCCCATATGAAATAAGATGTGCATACCGTAACTTATATTCCCTCCAGATATGCCGTCATAATCCTGACGTAAATCTGCCGGACAATCAAAAACATGTCCTTTGCTCATCGGAATTAAATTTCTGTGGGCATTGGATGCAGAACTCCATTTTGCATCATTATCCATCCCTAGATAGGGGCTGATAGCTCTTGTCCATTTAGGAAATGCTGCACCATACTGAGAATCGACGGACGGCAAATATGCGTCGTAATCATTGGCATACAAAAGTTGAGAGGTAATAATTTGTTTGGAATTATTAAGACACGCTGCTGCTTTTGTCACTTCCCTTACTTTTTGCAATGTTGGCAACAGCATGGATGCTAAAATTGCGATAATTGCTATCACGACAAGGAGCTCCATGAGCGTGAAATCCGCTTGCGGTTTCCATTTCGTTTTCATATTGGTTTTCATGCAATTCTCCCTGAATTGAAATTGACGGGGGCGCATGTTGATTCGCGTATTATCAGTTTTGTCGGAAGTATTTCATGCGGAAGTGTTCTTTCTTTCGGATTCTTCAGATATAAGTCGATTTCCTTTGCGGCCATATAACCAATTTCACGAATAGGGTGATTAACCGTTGTCAGCCCGGGATGCAAGCATTCTGCCAGGGTGTAATTGTCAAATCCTACAACTGAAATATCTTCAGGCACCTTTCTGCCGCTTTCCATAATTGCTTTGACAGCTCCAACTGCAAGATTGTCATTGGTGGTCATGACTGCGGTAAGTTCCGGGGCTGTATCCAGCAGTTCCTTCATCTTCAGATAAGCACCATGCCACATCGCATCTCCAAGCGGGGTTTTCACATGCCACTGAGGCTTTATTTCTATGCCTACTCCCTTCAGTGTATTTTCATAGGCTTTAATCCGTTGCAGATGATTAAAGGCCTGAATATAGCATTCAATATATCCTATATTGCGATGCCCCAGCTCCAGCAAATGCCTGACAGCCTCGCTCGAACCGGAATAGGCATCGTGATCAATGAAGCCAAGACCGTCTTTATAAATAACTTCATCAATAAGCACAACCGGCAGCTCCGACTCTGCAAGAGCGTCTAATTCGTCTCTGAACATAACAGGCAGAATAACAATGACTCCCGAACATTGCTCTTCTCTAATCTGTTCCAGCACAGTCATTTTTAAGGCATTGTTCTTAAAAACCATTGCCGTGTTCAGCCCGGTTTCTCTGGAATACTCACGAATCCCGTTAAAAACCTTTCCGATATAATCGCTGAATTCATCATTGCCGCAGAGAAGTGCTATTTTTCTCTCTCTTGACAGATGAGAATCCAGTATATAATTATACTTCCTCAGAATAGCCGTAATTTTTTTTCTGACTTCTTCGCTTACTCCGCTTTTTCCATTGATCACCCGGGATACGCTGGCAATCGAATAGCCGGATTCTTCTGCAATTTTCTTTATATTTACCTTATTCATTTCCACACAATCTTAGGTTTTGCATCCTTTACGTAAAAAGATTATACATCACAATGAATTCCCTGTCAAGCTATATTATAATTTTATTTTACACTTGACAAAGCCCGAAAAATAGAATATAATCCATTTACGTAAATAAAGAAAGAGAAGAAAAATGTTTGAATTCAGTTTTTGTGATTTTGACCGGTTTGACATTTCAAGCGCTGAAAATATGCAGTGGCATCCCGCAAAAATGCCTGGAGATTCAATACGTCACCTGCTCAACGCAGGAATGGAAAATGAAGACCCGAATCTGTTTGACAATACTCGCAAGTTTTTCAAATACGAATCAAAGGATTTCCTTTACCGTACGCACTTTAACGCCGCACTGGAGAAGCATTACCATTTTGTTAGTGACGGCCTGGACACAATCGCAGATATTTATCTGAATGGGGAAAAAATTCATGAGAGCCGTTCTTCATTTATTCGTCTCGACCTGGATTTATCCGAACATGCAGTTTCCGGCGAGAATGAATTAATAGTGCATTTCATTTCTCCGACGGAATTTATCAAGCATTGCCGACCCGATTTTGAAAAGAAATCAATGAATGTTCTGTTTGACGAAAAGTGGCGCGCCTATCTGCGCAAACCGCAATGGCATTACGGCTGGGACAACGCCCCGCATCTGGCGGGAGTCGGTTTCATCGGTACACCGCGGATACTTGAAATATCTGCGCCGCTTTATGTGGGAAACCTGGTATTTGACCAGCAGTATGACTGGAAAAGAAAATGTGCTGAGTTTGGATTTCGTATTGATGCGGATGTATACCGTGAATGTGAAATAAAAATTCACCTGGATTTTGAGGGAGAAACGGTATGGGAATCGGAGTCTTTTCATCTCGATGGTGGAAGCCTTTCCATGCAGGATATGCCGGGCGGTTTGCTTGAAAATGCCAAAGAGTGGAATTGTGTTGGCATGGGCGTGCCTCACCTCTATGTTCTGAAGGTAATCGCCGGACCAGAAACCGTCTATGAAACAACTGTCGGTTTCAGGCATATCGAACTGTCTTGTAAAGTTATTGAAAAACGAACGATGAATTATCGTGTAGGGTCTCCGGAAACTGAAAGCGCTCCGGCAATGGATGGAGGCGCCGATATTTCGCATGACGAAAACGGACAGCTCTTCAACGGCGCATGGAGCCACATAAAAACGGAACCTTATGAAACCGATGTCGAGGATTTCTGTTTAATTCTCAATGGACGAAGGGTATTTATTGAAGGGTTTGACTGGCAGTCTGTCGAATACAGCTTAAGCAATGTGAATCCGACAAAACTGCGGATGGTGCTGGAGAAAATGGCAGAGTTGAATGTGAACTCAGTGCGGATATGGGGAGGCGCATATATTGAAAATAAAATGTTTTATGATTTCTGCGATCAACATGGCATTATAGCCTGGCAGGACTTTCAGTTTGCCTGCAGTTTCTACCCTGACAGTGATGCATTCTTCAGAAAACTGGTTAAAACGGAGGTGACAGATATTTTCAAGCGTCTGGCAAACCATCCGTCTGTAGGTATATTCTGCGGCTCCAATGAAATCGACATGATGCTTTACGATAAAGGTTTGGATGTCAAAAGCAATAACACCATTGGCCATGAACTGATTCCTGAAACCTTGCAGGCATTGAAATGCCGGATACCTTATCATGTGTCCAGCCCGGCAGGCACAGAATATCCGCGCCATCCTTTCAGCGGGGAATGCCGCAACTGGAGCACCATGACTCATATCGATCATGATTATCCAGCCTTGCGCGCCGAAGATAGTATAATGGTCAGCGAAGGCGGTTGCGCGGCGTATCCTGCAAAAGACCAATGCCAACAGTTTATCCGTTCAGAATGGGAACTGGAAGAGGATTCATTGCTGCAGCATCAGGAATACCAGATTCATGCTATGAACACTTATTTCCATCAGCACTTGGTAAAGCCGCTCAACATTCACAAAACCATCAAAAAATATTTCGGGCAATGGAAAAATCTGGATGAATTAATTTACCTGAGCCAGCTTTACCAGGCAGTGGGGCTACAGCGCTATGTGGAAATTTTCCGGTACAAGCAACAGGCAATGCATGGTTATTACATCTGGAAATTTGCAGATTCATGGCCATCATTTTGCATGAGTGTTCTTGACTACGGAAAGCACCCTAAAATGGCCTATTATGCCCTAAGGCGGGCAATGGGAAATTTAACAGTCTGCCCATTTTTTGATGACAAGAGTTACACTTTCGGCATCTTCAGCAGGAAAGAAGAAAAAGATATTGATTTGCTGGTGAAAATCTATAATTTTAAGGGTGAGGTGCTGGGAACTTTCAGAGAAAAATTACCTGTTTTGTCAAACGGCATAAATCACTCAGAAGTTTTATTGAAACAGGAAGATATGAAAAGGTATGGTTTGAATAAAATTGCCATTATTGTGTCACTGCAGAAAGAAGATAAAAAAGTTTATGAAAGAATTTATTTTCCCGTTCCGCTGAAGCAACTGGAATTGCCAGCTCCCGATATACAGGCGGAACTGGAAGGAGTCAATAAAGGTGAAGGATGCTTTAAGTACGAGTTAAATCTGACAGCAAATTCAATGACACTGGGCGTAAATATAAGATCAGCAAAAACAGAAAATACTTTGTTTGAACTGAGTGATAATTGTTTTGACATGCTGCCAAACACTAAACGTACAGTGATTTTAACCAGCAATCGGGAATTGAACATGTCTGATTTGATAGTTGAATCATATAATCGCATCAGAATGAGTGCGACTGCGGTATAATACCAATTTGCATTCAAATATATAACAATTATATTATGCCATTCTGTAAAAATGGAGG
>MHBG01000115.1 GCA_001804785.1 Lentisphaerae bacterium GWF2_45_14 | reverse complement strand
ATCCACAATGCTCGCGATCCTTTCTGGGGATACAGATAATGAAAAAAACTGTGGTTGCCATATTCCTTTTCGCTGTCTGTTTTTCTGGGAATTCGAACATCCTGAGAAATGCGTCATTTGAGGAAAAGGTCCGTTACTGGGAATCTCTTCCCAAGTCAGAATTCACGCCGAAGCAGAAAGAAGGGATTGATGCGTCCAACTGTCTTGAGCTGAAAAAAGGATGCGTTTATCAAACCTTATATCATTCCTATCTATATCCGGACATGGAGACGGGGCCGTACGGGCGTTTTTACTCCTTCTCTTTCATGGCAAAGGGAAAAGGGAAACTCGAATTCAAGGTTGCGGAATTCAGCAAAGATGAGAAAGGCAAATACAAATATAATGATGTCACTTTAAAAACGGCAGAGCTTTCCGATAAATGGCAAAAATTTGAGATAACAGGACAAGCAAAAGACCCACGCTGCGTCTATCACAGGGTGCTGTGGCAGACATCAGGAGACGGATATGCGCTCATAGACGGTGCCGACTTTCATTATTTCCAGTCTCCTGACTGCAAAATGGGGATAGAGCCGCAATGCGCTGTTGCCGCGAAAGGGAATGAAATTCCGTTGGAAGTATCCTTTCACAAAAAATCCATCCCTTGTCCTGAGGAAAACATCGATATTATCGTATTCGATTCCCTTAAAGAATTTGGCGGGGAGATAAAGACATTATCGGGGAAGACGGATAAGCAGGGCATCTTTAAACAGACCTTGAAAATACCTGAAAACTTTTCTTCCGATGGAATGCGGGTAACGATGTCTATCCCAAATTCGGGAATCACAAAAAATGTATTCATCCCTGTTTTCCCGGAAGAAGAGATAAAAGAAACAAATGAGGCCGCTTCAAAAATAAAACTGGGTAAACCGCTCTTCATACTCTACTTGGGAGACAGCCTCAGCGACTATTTCAGAGGGCGTAACTATGCGAGCATGACAAATTATTTCCTGAATAAGTACAATACGGACAAAGCATCGTTCAAAAACGCGGCGGCCGGAGGTGATTACATAACCCGTGTATGGGAAAGAATCGAGGGCATGAAACAGGGGAAAAAGCCAGTCTGGAGGCAGTATATGTATGAAAACCTCTTGACGCCCAAACCGGATATCATATTCATCTTTCTCGGACAGAACGACACAAGGACTTTTTCAGGCACAAATTACAGTATCCCGCTTGTAACGCCGGACATTCAATACAGCACTTACAAAAAACTAATTTCCTTCCTTCGTAAAAATACAGACGCGAGAATCGTCCTGATATCAAGCGTATCCATATACTTTCCGACACAGTTAAAAATAGCCGAAGAATCAAAGAAAAAAGGTGTAGCGAATTGTATCTTCGGACAGAAGGAGCATCTCGAAAGCTTCAACAGCACCTTGAAAAAGATAGCGGAAGAAGAAAAACTTGACTATATCGACGCCTACAGCGCGACTCAAAACTATCCTGACAAAAAGTCTCTTTTCATTTCCGATGGTCTGCACCTCTCAGAAAAAGGCAATTTTTTGATAACAAAAATTATAATCAATTATATGAACAAAGAATTCAAACAGAAGGAGAATCATGAATAAAACAATAGTGCTGATTTTTACGTTTTATTTTGTATTTACCATTGCTTTTTTAGCAGAAAATATTATAAAAAATGGAAATTTCGAAGGCAAAAATCCAATCGCGTCATGGTCAGAAAAAACTGAAAAAAACAGCGGCAAAAAAGATCCGGAGATAGTCGCGGACACGTCGATAAAAAAAGAGGGCGCTCAATCCCTGAAAATAACGACTCATGGAAAAAAAGACCTGACAATCCTTGTGGCTTCTCCGGTTCCCGTCTCCAAGGGAAAGACTTACAGGATATCATGCTGGATAAAAAACAACGGTTCTAGTTTTGAGCTTCGCCAGGACATGATAAAAGCAAACGGGCAGCATATACAGGAACGCTACAAAAGAAATATTGCCACGTCAGGAACATTTGACTGGAAATACTTTGAGACAAAGGTAGCCGTAAGAGAAAATGAAAAAAAAATGGGCTTCACTGTTTTCGCGGGGGGGACCCCCGGAACAATTTGGCTGGATGACTTTAAAATAGAAGAGGTGATAACACAGCCTGGAAGCGAAGTGGCATTCAGAATGACTCCGAACTGTTATACCGACAATAATGTCTACGCACTCCCCCAGGATGATCCGATGATTGTCTATCTGACAGCATCAAATGAAGCACAGCATGTTTCAAAAAACCCAAGAATAGTTCTGGAACTTCCGGAAGGGATTGAGCTAGTTGGCTGTGACTTTGACTCGTCAGAGCATGCGCGCCCGGAAAAAGTCGACATAGATGGCAGGTCTTATACCCGCTATGATTATAAGATGGGAGTTCCTGGGATAATCCTGGGAAATGTCGATTTCAGCAGCACGGCATTCGGATCGGTCGTTATAATACTAAAGGCCACGAAGCCTGCCGGCGACGAAACGCTTAAAGCTTTTATCCATTTTAAGGATGATAAAATAACATGCGTAAGATGCCCGTTTGATTTAAAGATAATTCCCAGCATCCCAAAAACTCTAGCGCCAAAAAATTTTGAGACAGGAATCAGCTCCGGCACCTCCCTTGAGTTTTTCGGAGCGCCCTTAAAGGAATGGATATCATTCTATAAAAAATGCGGATTCAACGAAATAACCATAGCAGATTTCCTCAGAACCGGATCGCTGAACCACAAAAAACACATGCGCGACCCTGAACCGATAGTACAGGCAATGAAAGATGACGGGCTCATTGTATACAACAACAGCAGCATGCTGACAAACGGTTATATGGTCAGATATATCCCAATGAGTAAGGATATCCCCGAATCCGTCTTCATAAAAAGAGCAAATGGGACAATCGCAAAAAACGCATTCGACCCGGCCTATATTTACCGCAATGGTGAGTGGTATTTAAAAGCTGTCAACTACATCCTTGATCAAAGTATTCAGCGCGGCTATGACCACTTATGGTCTAATTGGGAACCACACATGTACCGGCTTCAAAATGGAAGCTTTACCAAGCTCTCACTTGAAGACTTCGCGAAATTCACAGGAATCCCCAATGAAGAAATTGCGGCAATGGACCCGCAGGAAATACCGAAGAAATACCCCGATAAATTAATGCAATTTCAATCATGGCAGTTTGAGAAATCCATGCAAGTCCTCAATGACATTGTAAACAAAAAAACGAAAGAAAGCGGGAAAAAGATAAACCTTCTTATTTGCGTGGGGCCAAATTTTCTCGATGATTTTGTAAAAGGAAAGCAATACTGGGATTACACAGGCTGTTTTCAGACAAAAGATTTCCTCAAGCATTTTGACAGGATAAGCTCCTGGCACTACCTCTATTATGAAAGCAAGCAGATGCTTGACAAAAAAGGAAGGAAACTTATAGAGTCGGGGTACCGTCAGGGGGAAATGGGAACACTGGAGAACCGGACTCACCGTGAAGGATTGGATAAAGTTGAAAAAATGATTGATTTTATAGGCCGCACTTGCAGAAATGACAATAGGAAGCCTATTCCATACATACACCTCTCCCAAAACCTGCAATGCAACGAATGGGTAGTAACTCCTGAGGAAATAGGCCTGCAAATGCTGACCGCATTTATAGGCGGAGCGGCAGGAATCCAGCTCTATTACTTCCCCATGGGCTACGATGGACGTTACTGGAAAAGCGCGGCGGAAGCAAATAATAAAATAGCAATCTTTGAAGACTATGTAATGAAAGGGGAAAAACTTGATGCCGGCTTTGAAATTGAACCGCTCACAAAACTCTTCAAAGATAAAGACTACAAACAAAACCTGACATGGCGCGCATTCAAAAAAGACGGGAAAATCCTGCTCGCAATCTGCAACTTTGATTTCCTTGATCCGGCAATTTTCAATTTGACAGCGAAGGGCCTGGACATCGGGGACTACGTTGCGCATGACCCGATAAAAAAGGAATATTTTATTTATTCGGGAAAAGCGGAAACCCTGACTCTGCCGCCAATGACAATCCAATTCTGGATTATTGAACCACACAGTAAAGACATTGACTACGGGAAAAAAATCGGCACTGCGGCCCAAAAGGAATCCATTGAAGCACTCGACAAAAAATATGAAGACCGCATGCAAAAAATAAAAGAACTTACCGATGTAGAAAGTGAAAGCCTTCCAGACTATTCAAAAATTAAAGAAATACAGGCAGAATCATTTTCCGCAGGGAAAACAGAAAAAGACGGAAGCGTCTTCTATCGCATAGCCAATAATCTTCAATCGTTGATGATAGAACTGGACAAAGGCGCGTGCCTCAAAGAGTGGAAGATTAATAATGTACCAGAAACTTCTATGATAGCAGATACCTCTTTCGGGCTTTTCTGCAAAGAAAGATTTTACCACCCAAAAGGTTACATGGAGAATGCCGAGATACTCAAGCCTTACGAATTTATATCTCATTCTTTAAATGACGGAGAGCTGCAAGCCGTGTTCAGCAGGACAATTGAAAACGGCGAACTTGCCGGTGTTACAATAACCAAAACATATATCATCCCTCAAAATAAAACAGGATTTTCTCTCAAATATAAAATCAGCAGCCCTGATAACGATGGAAAAATGATAGGGTTATGGGTATTTACCACACCTTCCATATTGAGCCTGACAAACAACGCGAAGCCTGAACTTGAAATTGGAGAAAACAAATATAGTGACGCTTTAAAAACAGTTTCAATATACAAACCTGAAGTAGTAAAGATTTCAGAAGGCTTTGAAAAGACATTGAAAAAATATATCGGACATGACAATGCATTTTTCACCATTAAAAATGCCTCAGCCGAGATATCAAGTCCGGATGGAACGCTAAAAATAAACGTTGACAAAGACAATCTTTATTCATATCTAACGTGGCCGTTTTTTCAAAAAACTGCGGGCGCCACATTTGAAATAATATATCTTCCTGTGCGAGTCGAAAAGGACAGCCCATGGGAAACAACACTTATCTTCACGCCTGAAATTAAAACAAAAAAGGGAGCACTATGAAAGCAAAAATCATAAGGAGTATTTTGCTTGCTGTTTTCGCGGTCGGGATAGTTTCAGGATGCAGGATGACGGGAAATGAGCCGAATGTCAAACAGATAGGCCCGGGGGCCGGCGGCGGAGCTTTTTTTGTAAGGTTTGATCCTTCAAACCCCGACATAATATACGCAGGAATGGACTGTGGAGGCTTTTACCGCAGCGATGACAGAGGGAAAACATGGAAAAACATTACGGGAAACCTTTTCAAGCACTGCCTTGTGAACAATCCCGAATATATGGATTTCGACCCCGAAAACACGGATAGAATATATGTACTGGCACATGGAGTGAGAATAAGCAACGACAAGGGTGAAACATGGGAAGCGGAAGGGCTTGAAGGCATAAACGAACCGTGGGGCAATGTAAGAAATGGGCGCATAAGCGTTAATCCATACGCTTCAAATAAAATTTACGCAGGCTTCATGAGCGGCCTTCTGTGGGAAAGTCCGGATAAGGGAAAAACGTGGGGAAAACTTCACAAATTTCCTTCCGCCGTAAGAGGCATATCATTTCTACCAAGCAAGGGAAAAGGGCCTGAGACCATTTTTGTCGGCACTGAAAAAGACGGCGTATACGAAAGCAGCGGCAAAGGTGTCGAATGGACTCAGGTAAATAAAGGACTGCCCAATACTGAAGTACGAGGAATAAGTGCGGCATTTGACAAAAAGACAGGCAATGAGGCCCTTTATGCATGTATCCAGACAAAAATGGAACAGGGCAAACCCGAAACCTATCAAGGCGGAATATATAAAACTGTTGACCGAGGAGCAACATGGATAGACTGCAATAAGAACCTACCCCGAATCGACTTAAGCACAGATTTCCAAAAAACTTACTCAAGATATTTCAATGTCTTTGCCATCACTCCTGAAGAGGTATACACCACGGGCTCCGGCTTCAAAAGCGTGATATGTTTCTCTGACGACGGCGGAAAAACATGGGAAAGTAAATTCAACAAAAGTCGCGTATGCTGGTTAGACGGGGTGATTTCCGGACTTAACAAACTTGACGTGCTTGACGTATGCTCTTCCGCTCCTGAAAATGTGGCTATTTCAGATACGTGGCAGATATGGCTCTCCAGAGATGGGGGTAAAACCCATGAAGCGGCTGAATGCGACAACAAAGGAGGTGCAAGATGGAAAAACAGGGGAACAAATCACCTTTGCGCCGCAGGGGAGGAAAGCGTCAAAGCCGACCCGATAAAACCGAATAATATCTACTTTGCTTATCATGACGTTACCTTCGCTTCATCGGATGACCGGGGAGAAACGTATTTCAAATACTTCTTTGAACCTAATGTCCTGCCATACTTGAAACCTACCACGATAATACCAGATCCGCAGGTCTCAGGAAGACTCTATATGTCCGTACAGAAAACCAGCACCGCGCTTTATGACCCCGCCCCGTTTAAACCTGGCAAGTCAGTATGGACGGGCGGATTTGCCGTTTCTGATGATTATGGGCGACATTGGAAGCGCACTTTCAAGGTCGAGCCGAAAGCAGGTTTCAAAAAACTTGATTTTGACCTGGAAAAAGGCACTGACTTAGACAGAGTTCCGCTGGTGGAAAATAAAGACATAGAAAACTCCGGACTTCCTCAGGCCATGTGCACCAATCTTGTAATGAATCCCTTTACCAAACCTGAAAGCCGGATACTCTACATAGCTAGTCTAGGATACGGCGTTTATAAATCCGTGGATTCAGGAAAAACATGGAAAAAAACTGGAGACCTGCCAGTGAAATCCCTCGATGAGGCCCTGAAGGACGGCTATCTCGGACCCCAAGTAATCGATCTTGAATTTGTTGAACCGGGCAAAGTGTATGCCGTTCTGGCATCCAAGGCTAAAAACTGGACGGATTGGTACGGCACCGGCATATTGAAGTACAAGGCAAAAGACCTGACGGAAGACGGCGTACTTGAAATGGACGTACCTCCTAAAGAAAAACGGGGCGATTATAAGGCAGACTGCCGAATATATCTCACAGAAGACGGCGGAAAAACATGGAAAATCGTAAATGATAAGCAATTTGCCAAAATTCCCGTCACAAGGCTGAGAGTCGACCCTTTTAACAAAAACAGGATACTAGCCTGCGCTTATGGCGGTATTTTTGAAAGCCTTGACGGTGGAAAATACTTCAAGCACCTGCTTAAGCACTATAACATCTTTGATGTAAAATTCGACCTGAAAAATCAGGGGATACTCTATGCTGGGACTGACTTCCGTAACACCGTGACAAAACCGGAAGAAACAGGAATTTTGGCAAGTGAAGACAATGGCATAACGTGGAAGCAAATAGCCGCCATCCCCGACAAGGTGGCGAGTGTCGAAATAGCCCCGGATGACAGCGAAACAATATACTGCAACACCATCGGCAGCGGGGCATGGAAAGTGGACTTGAGGAAATAAAAGGCCCCGGGGAAAAATTGAATAATTGCTGGCAGGTTGTATTATAGTGCTTTGTAAACGGATTCCTGCTTAAATATCAGTTTTGATACACAGCCATTCTCGTTTACGATAATTTTGCTCAAACTTTACCGGACACTAGTGAACTATCATAGGAGAAATTATGAGGACGATTATTCTAACGGGACTACTTGGCTTTGTTTTGATTAACGGTGTTTTCGCCGAAACAAATCAGAAGGACAAGTCCGAACATAAATTCAAAGCACCGCAGCCGACAATTGTCACCGCTCCTGATTTTATTCCGAGCGGGACTGCCGGCGGCGAGTCAGACGGAAAAACCATTGGCATTGACTGCCAGCCCCTAGCCGATCATAAAATCTACGCCACGGATTCTTATTATTTTCTTGAACAGGTCAATCTGGGAATAAAAAAAATTATTGCTCCGCCGGAGCTTACTCAAATAAATGAAATGATCATGGTTTTCACACGGAACAACAAGGTCAAGCAGGATGAGGATGCCAAGGCGTATAAAACCCGTTGGCGTCAGGCTCCGGAACAGAACAAGTATTATAAGCTGGCAAAGCTGATTGCCGTATTGAAACAGGCAATGTTTGATTACGACGCGGGCGAGGCTGATATAAACTACAAAGAGCAAATTCGCTTAAGTGACCGTATTGATCTCAATCAGGCTCCCAAAGATGACGGGATGCGCACCCGGCTAAAAATGAAGAGTGCCATAATCAGGATGTATAAAGCCCGTGCATCAATCATGAAGGAATACGCAAAAATTTACCAGACAGGCAAAGCGACGATGATGGCGGAAATGAAGGCCAAATCAGCGGCACGAAAATTTGCTGTAATCAGCAGTGACAAGGCTGAAATGTTCATTTTTCAGTCTTTTGAACGCACGCCGATGCTGGCGGGGTTGGCCGCTGCAGATCAAGGAAAGATTCTCCTTGAAGCAAAACCGATTTTTCTTCCTGCAAAAGGAAAAGTGGAAATACTGGAGTCAAAGCGGGTTAAATCTCCATCCGGCAAGGAGCTGGAAATATCCAGAATAAGAATAAAGAGCTCCGGAATGATTCAGCACGACCAAAAACCGCTGCCTGAAACGACACTCGAAGGCTGGACTTTATCTAAAAATGTCTCCCCGTAGCGGTTTTGCAATTTTGCTAAAAGCGGCAACTTCATTGAAATGTACAGATATACCTACTGATTGCCTTCAAAATATGCGGCAGACGAGATAGCACGCAGCATAGCCTTGGCCTTGTTCTCGGTTTCCTCATACTCTTTGACAGGATCAGAGTCGGCGACAATCCCTCCGCCCGACTGGAACCAGGCCGTGCCGTCTTTGAGTACGGCTGTCCTTATGGTTATGCATGAATTT
>MHBG01000114.1 GCA_001804785.1 Lentisphaerae bacterium GWF2_45_14 | reverse complement strand
ATACCTTTTCGCTGATGGCCATAGCTTTTTTCCTTTCTCGTTAATTTAACTGCTATGTCCATTTACACAAAAAAATTTACATACTCGTAAATTGAGAGAGGTTTCATGAAAAAGTTATTTAAATACTATGCTATTACCTCAATATGGCTCTTAATTTTTTCATTTTTAATGCTGGATGGAATGAGGTTGCTTTGTTATTTTTTCTTGTTTGATGTTGTCTTCTTCTTTGGTCTGTTATATATATATGAGAATTATGGTATTATAAAACTCAAAGGGAAAGAGAGGCTTTGGGGTATAGTAACTCCTATTGCTATTTTTGCATGCTGTATACTGTACATAAGTTTTTGTAGTTAAAGTTTGCCTGTCATAATTTTTAGTATATAAGGGGTGTTTTTTAAATAACGCATTTTGGGATAGAAAAGTTAGGGAAATAATAGATTGATTTATCGGTATATGGACAATTTGAGAATGCAGATGTGGTTTGATTCTCCAAACCACTGCGCTACCTTTTTGGTCATGACAATAATGCTTTGTATTGGGGGATTTCTGTTCTTTATTGAGAAAAAGAAGTTCTTGGCGTGGGGATTCTTCGGTGCAGCGATTCTTCAGGAAGTCCTGCTTTCAATGACTTATTCACGCGGGGGATATATCGCATTGATTGCCGGAATTTTGTTTGTCTGGTTTTTCAGTCGCAAGAAATGGGCTCTTTCATTTTTAGACTCGTTTCTTGCCATCATCCTTCTTGCTGCTAACGGTATTGATAGGGTAAAGTCTATCGGAATAACCGAGGATGGCTCTGAAATTTGCAATATTACAAAAACAAATTATTGTATGTTCGTATTTTCCGAAAAACAAATTTCTCATAGGAGATGAAATGCGAAGAGTTCAAATTCTAATTATCGGCATCTTGGTTCTTTCAATCTCAAGCAGTTTTGCAAAAACTCCCGTAGCAATGAGTTCTCTGAGCGCACCGGAAAGTCTTGCTCCTGAGAAACAGCTCATAGAAGAAATAATGCAGGCTGAACTTTCAAGTTCTGACAATATCACTCTCGTGGACAGGGAAAGTCTTCAGAGGGCATTGAAGGAAATGCAAATGAGCGAGCAGGGAATGCTTGATCCGGCAACGGCAAGCAAACTCGGAAAAATCGTCGGCGCAAAATTTTTCTGTACCGGCAAGATCACGGAATCAGGATCGAAAAAGATGGTGATAGTAAAAATAATCGACGTCGAAACCACCGTTGCAAAATTATCATATGCAGTATTGACGGACAAGGATGACGCCGTCCAGACCGGAAAAACCCTTGCACAGAATATTGAAAAACTTATTGCACAGCATGAAAAAGACAACGCGTCGAGAGTCGCCGACTCAAAAGCCAACAGTGCAAAGCCCGTTCCGGCCGACTGGAAAAGACCCGTTGTAATGGTCGTCATTCCGGAAATGCACGTGGCTCATCAGGTGATAGACCCGGCCGCCGAAACCGAAATAGTAAAGAGACTTATCGGCGAGAAATTTAAGGTTATTGATTCCGAATATATAAGAGTTCTCAAGACGAATCCCGAACAGGCAAAGGTCATCTTTGGGGTGCTTTCCACCTCTTCTGACTATGCAAAACAGAAAGGCGCCGACGTGCTTATCTATGGTGAGGCGATATCCGAGCAGGGGGCAAGCATCGGCGAATTCGAAGGATGCCGCGCAAGGGTAGAACTCAAAGCAATTGATACAAAGAATGGAGAAATCCTTCTTTCCGACAGCGCTTACGCAGGCGCTACCGACTTGGCGGAAACCGTCGCCGGGAAAAAGGCCATCCAGAACGCGGCTGATAAGCTTGCGGGTCCTTTCATTTATTCCCTTGCGGAAAAGTGGAACTCTAACGCAAAATGAAGAAAAAAATAAGGTTACTTTTCCTTTTCGGCGTATTGGCTTTAGGTGCTATTATTTTCAAGCTCTATTTCTGGGAAAATGTAATTTTAGCAGTCTCGGAGTTTAATGAAAAAAGTAACCTGCTAAACAACAGTGCGGGGATTTTGATTGCAGGACAGGACGGCAAGCTCCGGCTTGAGATTTCTGCGAGGACTCTGGATGAAAAACTGAAGCATCAGAAACTCAAAATAAAGACTAAAAATCGCATCATAACACAAGGCGAGATGGAGCTTACCAGGAAAAAGACTTCCGCTATCTTTACTCTTGGAAATCTGAAGCCTGGCGAACGCTACAGCGACATTATCGTTGAATTCGGCTGCGGCGACGATATAAATAATATGCGCCCGCCGCTTACTCCGGTAAATGTCCCATTCGGCATGGCACTCAGCGGCAAGACTCTCACGGTAGAGCTTTCCGATAAAAACAATCCCGAGATATTTCCCCATTCTCCTTTTAAAGTCAAGGCACATATCCGTAATGAAAAACATAAACTTCTTTCTACCGTTGAAAGCGGATTGGGCGAATCAAAAAAACTGGATATCCCCAACAGCGGCGAATTCACAATAACTGTCGAACTGGAAAACTATTACGGCGATTTGATAGGACGGCGGACAATTGCGTATAAGGACGGAAAGGAAGAAAACCTTTCGCAGGACGGAAAACCGGTTACATTGGCGGTAGCGTCGTTTCTTGATTTTACGGGGACTATCCCTGCGCACGTGATAGTAACAATAGCCGCGCGTGACAGAGTTGTCTCCGACCTCGTGCAGAACTATGACTGCGTGATAATAAGCAGGGCCAACGGCCTTACACTGTCAACGGAAAATATGCTCAACCGTCTCAACGCTTCCGGCAACGAAGCCCCTTCCGGATTCATACCCGCAGCGGATTACGCAATCATCGGCCACTTCACGATGAATACGGTATTGGACAACGGGTATAAGGATGATTTCATCACCAGTCTTTTCATTACGGATCTCAGAAACAATGACAATAAAGAAATAAAGGATGTGTTCAAAGGGGAATACCGTACGGGCTACAACGAGGAAATCGTTCCCGAAATTGCAGCAAAGCTGAAATTGCGTCCGCGGACAAAGAAACATCTTCCGATGACAGAAAAACAGATAGACGAGACATGGGCCGTGCTTCCTTTTTCCAAACTGGTTTCCTCCGACAGTTATGCGATAGCGGAATCAGATCCCGAATTGTCCATGAAGATGGAACTTGCGTTACAGGAAAGTGGAAAAATAAAAAGAATCGTGGACCATAGCGAGATTGATAAGATAATGCAGGAAGCTAAAATATCGATGGCCAACGGAATATCCGAATCGACCGCTGCTGGCATTGCAAGAATCCTCGGCGCAGAAAAAGTTGTTACAGGCCAGATAAGCAAATCCAAGTTTCGAGAAGACGAACGATATCGAATCGATCTTCTTCTTATTGATGGAAAAAAAGCAGTGGTACTCGATGCAGTTTCAGCGATTTGCGAACAAAGCAGTGTGGAGAAGACAGCGTCAACTCTACTTATGAAATTCACGCAGAGAAAATATACCGTCCCGGCATTCACCAATCAGTCGCCGGAAATGAGGATAAAAGAAGCCAAGATATATATAGACTTTATAAAAGGAATTGCTGATCATAATGCAAGAGATTATTTGGCCGTAAGAGAAGGTTTAACACTGGCGGAAGCTGCATATATGCTGATAAATGACAATCCTGCCTGGACATATTGGGTCGCCGACAGGCTTCTTTATAAAATAATGTACAATTATGATGACACCGTACAGACAACAGAGGAAGGGAAAAAAGCAGCAGACCTCATGGAAAAAATGCTCGGAAACCTTTCTCCATCAAAAGAAACACCCGAACCCCTCATAATGAGAGCGGATGCACAATTAAGAAGGGGAAATTATGAAAAAGCAATATCGCTTGTCAATCGTTATCTGAAAGAAACCAAGCTTCCTATAAACACCTTTGCATATTATTTGAAAGCCAAAGCTTATTATGCGATGAAGGATTACGTAAAATCTCTGGAGTTTGCTAAAAAATGCGATGAAAGGGATTGCAGAAGGTTGGTCATCGATTTGTACTGGATGCTTGGCGACGAAGAAAATGAATTTAAAATGCTGGATGAGAATGGAAGCCATTCTCTTACGTCATCACTCCGCTTCATGATTCTGGCAAGAAAATTCAAAGGATCTGAATATGCGTTGAAAAGATATGACAAACTTCCATTCGACAGACGCCCGGAAATGCGGCTCCAAAAAGTTAAATGCCTGCTTGAACTAAACCGTAAAAGTGAAGCTGCCGTATTACTTAATGGATTGCAGAATGTAAAACTTTCTTCTTCCACAGATAAAAAAGCCTTCGACGGGGACGTAGAAACAGCTCTTAACAATCTTAAAGACATTCAGATTGAATGGAAGACTCCAGTTCAAGTAAGGAAAATTTCTGACAAATATAAATTATATATCAGGCCTCTGGGCATTACAGACACCGGAATAATCAATGATACGGCGAAGGAACTCGAAAAACGGCTCGAAGTAAAAGTCGTAGTGCTTCCCGCTATTCCCATGCCGGATGACTCGGCATCCTATGTAAAGACTTATGGACAATATGATATTAGTTACGTGATGAAGCGCATAATTCGGGTATTTCCAGTTCCAGAAGATGCAATCATGCTTGTCCACATAACCGGATGCGATTTATTCGATAATACAACATGGACTTACCATACGAGCTATGGAGCATTTGTCTCCTATGTCCAACTGGGCGGGATACTGAAAAAAGAATATGGAGAATATCTGGCAAAAATCATTTCAGGAATTTTAGTTGAAATAGCCTTTAAAGCAGTACCGGGGGAATTCAAGGGCGGACGAAAATGCGAGAGCCAACCTTGTCTTCTCACGAGATGTGACAAACCAAACCTGCTAATAAACACGAAGTTCGAAATGTGTCCCACCTGCCAACAGGAATATAAGAAAGTCGATTTTGAAAAGCTTAATGAAATATGGCAAAATATGTACAAAAATATGCCTCAATTAAAGGATGGTTACTACTCTCAAGAAAGAGCCTTGGAATATAAGAAAAAAGTTGAGAAGTTTCTGGCGGAACAGAAAGAGTAATTTCGTAGCTGATTTCACCACAATATAGAACTGTTCTCTCTGAAAAAACGAGCGTGCAATTTAAGTTCCATCCGAAGCATTATGGCTTGGGCTCGTTGAAATTCTTCTTTGTTTTTTTGGAAAACAAAGAGTGGCGGGAAGAAGGGAAAACTGGAGAACAGGATTAGCGGAGAAATTCAATATACTTTTCCTCAAGGGCGGCAGTGAAAGATACCGAATCACAGAGACTCGAAGATGCCATGAGGGGTCTGATCGATTTTCTTATGTCAATGAGGAAATCATGGCTTTTTGCAAGATTGACGGCCTTTGCAATATATTCATTTATATTTTCGGAGATGAATGCGTTAAGATGCAGTGCTTTCAGAAGAGAAGAACCCATATTCTCAGAATAACGGTCGCCTTTAAGGGTTATCACAGGCACTCCCATCCATAGGGCTTCACAGGTAGTGGTTACGCCATTATAGGGGAAAGTATCAAGTGCTATATCGATTTTGTTGTAAAGAGCGAGATGATTTGTGAGCTCCGCTTCGAAACCCCGGAGAATTATTCTTTTTTCATCGATTTTCTCGTCGGTAAAGAATTTTCTTATCCTCGCGGAAATCGCGCTGTCGTTAAATGATTTATTTTTCAGGAGCAAAACTGACGACGGCACGGCCTGGAGGATTTTCAGCCAAGCTTCGAGGATAAAGGAATTTATCTTGCTAAAATTGTTCATGCAGCCAAATGTTATAAGATTATTTTTAACAAATGGCGGATCAACAAGTTCAGGAGTTTCAGCCGGAGGAGCGAAACAGAGCGAACAACCGTCAATTCTCACTATTTTTTCGGTATACAAAGATTCGTTGCCGGGTGGGTCTGCCGTCCTGTCGCTGATAAAATAATCAACGGATTCAAGTCCGGTCGTACTGGCGTAGCCCATCCAGAGAACCATTACAGGGGCAGGTCTCATCGCAAGAACCGGTATTCTTTTTCCTGTATGTCCGGCGAGATCTATGAGGATATCTATCGAATCAGAGCGAATCATTCCGGCAAGGGCATCATCGGAGAGCGCGGCGGTGTCCCTCCAGTTATTGGTGAGGGTTCTGAAGCGCGCGGTAACGTCATCGGCTGAAGGATTATCATAATAACAAAATATTTCAAATTTTTCATGGTCATGCCGGTATATGACAGGCTCTATGAAGTAGGCTATAGAGTGGCGTCTGAAATCAGCGGAAAGGTAACCTATCCTTATTTTGCGCCCGTTTATATCAGGCAGTTTTCCCTTGGGGCATATTTTTGAGCTGAAGCGTTTTTCAATGACCCTTCCAGCCTCGAAATGGGCCTTGGCAATTTCCTCTTTCTTAAAACACGGGCTGTAGTGCATGGCCATAAGCATATTTGAAACAGGAACTATCCCTTCGGATAAAGCGGCAGCTTTTTTGTAAAATGAGACAGCGCGGACGCTTTCCCCGCTTGAGTTGAGAATATTGCCCATAAGCAGGTTTGAATTGAAATCGTCGGTATTTTGGGAAAGGGCCTTTTCCATGAGTCCGGCGGCGGCGGTGAGTTTTCCCGCTTTCCACAGAATATCCGCCATGTTTACGAGGGCCGGGACAAATGAATCATCGAGCGCGAGTGCCCTTTCGTAGGAGGCAATGGCGTGAGCTTTGTCTCCAGCCGCATAACTTATAAGTCCCGAAAGAAAGTGAAGTTTTGCGGATGACGGGGAAAGTTCGATGGCGTTTTTTACGGATTCCGCGGCTTTTCCATAGATTTTAAGTTCAAGGCATATGGCCGCAAGCCTTTCCAGCTCGTCGGTCGTGCCTATTGCTGAAGGGCTTATTTTATCTATAAAGCATGCGGCGTGTCCGTGTCCCGGCGTGGCGAATTCATCTAAAATATTTTTTAGTGTTGTGTTCATTATCAGTGAAAACTACAGTCTTTTCAGAGCGCATGCAATCTTTTATTAAAAAAATTAAATTGTACTAGTCAAGGAGTTATTAACAGTGTAGTTTAAGTATGTTGTATTCTGTTGTATATAGTAAATAATTAGATGGAACTGAATATGAAAAAGATTACGGTAAAGAGACTCGAAGATGAAGAACTTTGTAAAAGAGGGATTTTCTCATGGCCTATATGGGAAAAAGAAGTTTCAAAATTTTCCTGGATTTATTCTGAAGAAGAGGCATGTTATATAGTTGACGGGAAGGCAACTGTTACTCCGTTGGATGGACAGCACGCCATTAGCGTATCGTCCGGAGACTATGTGGTATTTCCCGCCGGGCTGGAGTGTATATGGGAGATACACGAGGCTATAAAAAAGCATTTCAACTTTGAATAATTAGGTTGCACCGGATACTTTAGAGACTTAAGGGAATTGAAAAGAATAGGTTTTTAATTCCAGCGTCCATTAATGAGTCGAGATATGACAGATTTGTCAGCGGGGCTTTCCCCGCACGGCTGAAAGGGAGCGGGAAAAACATTTAGATGGTACAAGGCGTAATACAGGCACTTCCAGCTAAAAAAAGAGTAGTTAAGACGATAGTTGTCATTATTGTCGTATTTTCCGCGGCTATTCTTGCTGCTGTGCTTATTTATCTGAAAAGGCTGGAATCAAGGGCTTGCAAGTATGATGATGTAATTTATGACAGCGCGTCTAGGCACTGTATAGACCCGTGCCTTCTCAAAGCACTTATTTGGAAAGAAAGTACTTTCAACAGAAATGCGGCAGGTGGAAAGGGCGAGGTTGGCCTCATGCAGATTATGCCGGGTAAAAATGGCGCAGTCAAGGATTGGTCTGATAATCACGGCATTCAACTGCCTCCGGCAGGAACTCTCTTTGATCCTGGCCTGAATATTGAGATAGGGTCATGGTATCTGGGGAAGGCCCTCAGAAAATGGAAGGAATATAAACATGCCGAAGCACTGGCTCTCTGCGAGTACAATGCCGGGCCGCAGCGGGCAAAAGACTGGAAACCAATTTCCACGGATGCCGAATTCGAGGAAAATATAAAATTCAGATCCACGAAACTTTATGTTAAGGCTATCATAAAAAAATGCGAAGAATATAGAAAAGAGAGAAAGGCCACCCCTTAATGATCAAATATATTTTAATCTGTTTTTCTTTTCTCTTCTGCACCGTTTTCTTGCAGGCCCAAAATCTTATCTGGAAAGAAGATTTTGAAAATATCGAGATCAAAGGGAATAAGGCAATGCCACTCAATTGGGCCAGCAGGTCTGGGACATGGACATTGCCGTGCACCGACTTTTTTATAGAGAAACTCGATGGAAAAAATGTTCTAAAGGTCCATGCGAATAAGACAACAGGTGTATTTATGTGCAACCTTTCAGGCATCGTGGATTTGAAAAAAACTCCTATCCTGCGGTGGCGCTGGAAAGCTCTCAAGCTCCCCGAGGGAGCCGATGGACGTGGCCGGAAGAAAGATGACCAGGCTGTCGCTATTTATGTCGGGACAGGGACTCTGAGGTACAGGGCAATAGCCTACAGGTGGGAAACGGAAACCCCGAAAGGCACCGAGGAAAATGTCTCCTATGGAACTGCGAGCATAAGATGGTTCTGTGTAAGGAATAAAACAGATATTCTTGAAAAGTGGTATGTCGAAGAAAAGAACATAGCTGACGACTTTAAGAAAATTTACGGTTTCATTCCAGAAAAATTTGTCATAAGCATTGGCGGCAACAGCCAATATACAGGAAGTGAGACGGAAGCCCTGATTGACTGGATTGAATTTGTACCTCAGGCCCCAGGCCTCACGCTTAAAAACTGATTAAATTATCAATCCCCGGGAAGAATCAATCCTTTGTTAGAGATTATGAGGATGAAAATGGAACAATACGCCATTTTTTGAAATTGCAGCAGCTTGCAGTACCAATCCTTCATCCATGAGGCACGGTCTGCGCCTGGCCCCGAAAGTTGGAGAGATTGAATAAGTGTAAAAGACTCCTAAACTAAAACAAGAAAAAAGGAGTCAAGAGAAGTGAAAAAGA
>MHBG01000113.1 GCA_001804785.1 Lentisphaerae bacterium GWF2_45_14 | reverse complement strand
ATACTGGCTAGGATTGCGATAATCGAAATAACGACCAAGAGCTCAATGAGCGTGAAATGGGAAAGAGTTTTTTGTTTTAAGTTCATTGTACAAGCTCCTTTTCTAGAAAAAACCAAGGGACTGAAAGTCTAAAGCCATATCTCTCATACATTCGTGAATTGTTGCTGTCGGCACCAGTCCACAGAGTCACTTCCTGGACACCAAGGGCAAACTGTCTTTTCAGTGATTCAGTGATCACCCATCCAGCCAATCCCCGGCCCCTGTATCGCGAGTCGGTAAGCAGGGGACCCCATTGCGGTCCCCATCCCCAAATTCCGGGTGAGCATGGTTCCACGCTGTACGCGCATACCGCGGCTACTTCTTCTCCGTGCAATACCGCGCAAATGTATTCCCGCTCCCGCCTGGTATAATCTTCACGGAAAAAGGCTTCCCATCCGGCCTTTTCTTCTCGCCTGCATAAATCTTCCGCCTGGGACCGGATTGCTTCATAACCGTCATCATTAATTTTAGTCTGGACAAGGCGGCAACCGTCCTGTTCATTTTTCTGATTCCGAGCGGTTGTTTTATCTGAGTCGTAGTTAAAATTCCAAGGAGAAACATGATACGCTCCGGCAGCCCTTGCCTGAACAGTGTAGCCGCGTTTGACAAAAAAGTGCAAGACGGCGGGCTTGAAGCCCGGCACACCGTTTACGGGGCTGCGCTTGGAGTGCGGGACAGTTATAAGTTTTTTTTCATCGGATTTTCGTACCTCCTCCTCTATAAGTCGCAAGGCTTCGGCTCCCAATCCTTGTTTTCTTTTGCTCTCGGTAATCCACAAAAATCCCAGCTCCCACGGCTGTCCTGCCCCATCGCGGCCTACCAGAAAAAATCCAATTTTTTCCTGACCTATAGTAATAATACGGGAAAAATCTTCAATATAATTCTTCCCATTCATGAATCCGCATTGCGCACGCGCCTCGGGGAAGCTCTTTGCCGCACGTGGGTCATCCTGGTAACATTCCATCAGAGAACGCCGAATGTAATCCTGGTGTTCCACATTGTTTCTATCAAGGACTGTCAGATTCATTTTGTCTCCCTAGTAAAAGATCCGTCATGGATAAAACGGCATGAATTTCCCGGCAAAAACACCGGGTCAAGAATTATTTCCAAAGCCTCTGTGTTTCCTGTTCTCATCTTACCTAGCAACACATTCATTGCGATTTCCGCAGCTTCTTCCACTGGCTGTTCCACGCAGGTAACCTCCGGCATTCCAGCTGGCAGCTTCATTCGGTCAAAACACACAAGTGAAACGTCTTCCGGGATTCGTATGCCAAGAGCCGCCAGATTTCGGATTATATAAGGGACAGGCGCTCCTGTTGACACAAGCAGGGCTGTTGGTTTCGATTTTCCTGTGAAGAGGCGTCCAATCTCGGACAGTTCCGAGTCCCAGTCCTCGCCGGGGAACTCAAGCACCCATTCCGGAGAGAATTCTGCTTTATACTGGTCAATCACATTTCGGTAGGTCTGATATTTCTCTTTTGCTGATAAACTATTGCGGGAGAGCGATACATATCCAACACGGCGGTGGCCCATATTAAACAGACAGCTCAACAACGCTGTCGTTCCTTTGTTATAGTCTGTGCAGACAAAGCTCAATCCACTGCCGCTCAGGTTAACATTGATCGCAACACTTGGCAAGCCTGCACCGGCAAGCTCATTCATCTGATCAATGACACTGTCATTTGTTTGCAAAAAGATTATGCCGCCAATGTGCCTTTTGAAAAAAAACTCCGCCAATGTCCCGCCTTCTGCCTTATGTTCGGAAGCTTGTATATAATTTAACTCTACATTCTCCGCCACCGCGTTACGGCTCAAGCCATTCATTGCCCGGATAAAATATCTGCCAGAAAGACGTTCGGGGAGAGGATATACAGCTATTGGTATAGACTGCGCCTTCGAGGCGCGTCCCAAATCATTTTTAGCTGTTGGATCCGGCGTATTATTAACAAAGCGACCACGGCGACCTCTTGAAGAAATCATGTCGTGATCCTCCAAATATTTCAGTGCGGCCCGCGCAGTCATACGGCTTATCTCAAATTCATTTACCAAAGCTTCTTCCGAATACATCCTTGATCCGGGAGAGAGTTTGCCATCATGAATCTGCGAGGCCAAAATCTCCGCGACCTGCCTGAATACCGGGTACTCCCCGCGACGGTCGACTTTTGTTGCCATGTGCCGTGTTACCATGTTAAAACTTGTTGTATACACTAGTATAGCCTTAATGTTTGCTTTGTCAATCCCTCAAAGCGTGAACATAAGTGGAAACTTTGATTTACGCCTGCGTATCATTTAACCGCAGATGACCTTGCAGTCAAGGAAATTGGCCCCAAAAGTATACAAAAAATAATAAAACCACACTTTAAACTTGATTTACTATGGATATTCTCATATAATAAAACCACTTACTTTTAATTAAAGCGGGTTCTTCAATTATGGAAAAATACAAGAAGCAACAGTGCATCGTGGATGAACTTGAAAAACGTATTAGGGCTGGCATCTATTCGGAAAAACTTCCCAAATCCAAAGAACTGGCAGCTGAATTTGGTGTCAACTTCAAGACCATCGACAAAGCAGTTAACCAGATGGCCGCTAAAGGATTGTTAGTAAGGAAACGCCGTGCGGGGACATTGCTGGTGGGAAAAGCCGAAGGCCCGGCCAGTAACCTTATAGAATTACTTTTTGTTGGTTCCCACGAAATGCCGACACATCCGTATTATGCTGAAATATGGAGGGGCCTGCTGGAGGGCCTGGTCGGAACAAAATACAAGCTGGTACTGACCATGCTTGAGGAAGATTCGGAATTCGGCGGACTGAAAAAGCCTTGTTCCAAGTTTACTCCATCCGCGGCAAAGATCCTTATAGGAACAAATTCACACGAGCAGATCGAAATTCTAAAGAAGCAGAACACTCCATTCATTCTTATAGGAGGCAAGCCAGGCGACAGTACACCGGCTGTCTACTTAAGCGTGTTTAAGGCCTTAAAATTTACGCTGAAAAAACTATTCGCCTGCGGGCATAAAAAAATAGCCTACATCGGGCCCACTCAATCGCGATATGGTGACAACCTTTGTGAGTTGGAAAAGTTCTATGCCTATGTTTCCGCTGTGGAAGAGACATACGGAAGGATCGAGCATTCGCTGATCGTTGAGACAGCACCTTTTGCTGACAGGGGATATCCTGCAATGGAAAAACTGCTTAGGCTTCCCGCTGTTGACGCAGTATATGTGGCATTCGACCACCTTTGTCCGGGAGTCTACAGGGCTATCAGGGAACGCGGATTGAATATTCCCGATGATATAAGTGTCCTGAGTACCGACGGCTTGGATATGCATTTTTACCCGGAATTGTTTTCCTTGAAGGTGGATAGGTATCGTCTCGGACAGGAAGGCGCAAAACTGCTGAAAAAAGTGATCAGGAATCGAAAAAAAGGAAGGAACACAAAATCAGTAGTAATTGATTATGAATTGGGAAAAAGTCTTTACGGCTCCGTCAAAGCCAGACAGGAAACTTCTTAATCAAGGCTGTAATGCCTATTGCTTTTCCAGGCGCAATGATTACAGGTCGGGCAGTTCCCCCGCATGACTTCCTGCCTGAAGTCTTCGGCAAGTTTTCCGTTCCAAATATCAATCAGATTTTCATTACGGACATTGCCTGCGGAAAAATCATAGAAATCAGTGCAGAAGAGGACTGACCCTTCCCATGTCACGTGAAGATGGCGAAACGGCGAAAGGCAATATTCTTTTCCTGCCGCAACGCAGTGAGGGATATATTCAACAGGTGCCTTTGATGGCAGCATCTTTAAACGTTGAAACATTTTCTTTAACTGCTTGCTTTTGTTTTCTTCATAATCGGGCGGCAAATCCATATGCCATGAGTCAATCTTTTCCGAGTCAATACCGAATTGCGAACGCAGCCAGCCTTTGTAGTTGACGATTTCCCGCGAGTCAAGATATATTAATTCATGAAGCAATATTTTGTCAGGGCCGGACGCATCAAGCATATATGGCAGATCCGGTAATATCTCGATATTTTCGGGACAGACTGTGGTCATAAATATAACTTTTGCGTTTCCGCCCTTCAGTAACCGGACATTTTTAATTACCTTTTCAAAAATGCCTTTTCCACGGATAGAATCGTGAATTTCCTTAGGGCCGTCTATTGAGATATATACGGACTGAAACTCATTTTTCACAAAGTCGGAATATTTGTCCAGAAGAACGCCGTTTGTAACTATTCCAAGTTCAAATTCATATGCTCTCAAGTACCGTGCAATATTTTCAAACTCGGGATATAACAGCGGCTCTCCGCCCCACAGCATAACTGAGGGGCGGCGGCCGACGCTGCTGCCGTAATCCGCCAGGGAGTCAATGACATTTTTCCAATCTGTCAGTTTCAGCCCTGTGCCTTTGGATTTCGAGAAAAAACCCTTACTGCCCCATTGCCCGCAAAAATGGCATCTTAAATTGCACTTGTTTGTAAGTTGCAGATGAACCAGTTCAATTTTTTTGTCGGGCATTTTCATGGGGCTTTTTCAGTTAATGCAGGTTTCCGGATTTATTTCGGTTGACGGAATCAATTTAAAGTCCGTGCCTTCCAGCTGCTGAATGGCGCTCTGTGTCTTGCACAACTGATCCCATATATAGTACACGTTGAAGTTACCCGGTTTTTTGGGGAATGGCGGCCATCTGCCGTCCGAATTCTCGGCACATATCAGATGAAACCAGGCTTTTTTATAAAGGATCTCTTCTTCGGCCGTAATTATCTTACCCTCCATTGAACGGAGTTTTTCCGAGAGCATGTGGCAGTAAGGGTCGCAGGCCAATGCCGACGGCGTCTTTGCCCAGGCAGTCGCATAAGTCCGGTGCCATGCCATGTTTTCTTCGATTACGACCGGATCCTCAAGTTTGGGACTATTGTCTACGGCATCCGTCACATGTGCGAATTGTCCTCTTTCAAGAAGGGCATCAATATAGTTTGACAGGAGCCCTATGGCCGCAGGATTGTCATCAAAGACCTGATGTTTGCCGAAATGTTTGAGGAAAAAGTATCCAGTTGTGCCGACGTATTCAGCATCTTCGGCGTAGCATATCAGATAGCCTTCCTTCTTTTTGCCGCTCCAGTGGTCGATTGTCTTCAGGAGAGACTCCAGTGTCACATTTTTCTTCTGATTGTCATCCACTGGTATGTCGTTGGCAGACATTAGGTAATATAATGTCTGGGCACTTACCCTGTCGCTGCGGTAAATTCCGGTCATGCCATCGGAGATTTTGACCGGCCAGTGCAGTGTGGGGGTATCAGGATCGATATCAAACCACGGCATACTGGAGCCGTCTTTAGCCCCTTTATCGGGGTTTTGCTCTATGGCCGCCACTTCGGGTCTTGAAGAGATAAGATATGAGTCCCAGTCGAGGCTCATTATGTCAAACCCGGCTTCCTTATAGATTTCAGGAATATCTTTTTTCCAACAGCATTCCGGGTTCCAGGCGGTGCGCGGCTTAAGCCCCAGATGGCGCTGATAAGTTTCCATCGCTATTTTACATGCCTGGAGGCCGTCTTCATAGTGGAAATTGGTCATTATCGAATGCGCGTACGGAGAGCCCATAAATTCACATTGCCCCGATTCAACTGCCTTGCGCAATTTTGCAAGTACGTCCGGCGTCAGTTTTGCCATCATGTCGATAGTAAAACCCGATGCCTCAAAGCAGTACTTTACGCCTTTGAATCTTCCGTTGAAAAGATCGAAAATCCTCTCATAACTTTTCCGGATACAGAACTCATACTTTTCAGGACGCAGTCCCGAGTAGTGCAGGTTCGCGTGAAACACCATGATATAATTCATAGTTCTTTCCTTTAGATAGTTAAAAATTTTTTAAGGAACTCAAGAGACTTACGACACCCGGCTTCTACATCCTCCATATTTTCATATTCGATCAAGGCGGGGCCTTGATATTCACTGACGGCACTCATAAGGGCCTTCCAGTCCATGTCGCTCTCGCCGCATTCCGCGGGACGAAGCCGATCTGAACCGGGAACACGAACAAAATCTTTAAGGTGCATGTAGGCCACTCTGTCCTTGATACGTGAAAAAACATCTTCGGGATGCTTAATCCCTACGGCATAAATGTTTGCCGGGTCAAAATTGACTTTGATGGAATCCGGCAGCTCGCTCAGCATCCGGTACAAGCTCTCAGGCTCAGAAGATGTGCTGAAAAAATGTTCAACCCCATCATCAAAAGATCTGACTCCGCCATGAGTCTCAATAGCCAGAACAATATTTTTTCCTTTTGAATATTGCCCTGCTTCCGTGAGGCATTCTATCATCGTCTGCCAACGTTCGCCGACTATATCCTCGACAGGCTCGAAGCCCGCGAATATCCGTAAATACCCTCCGCCAAGCTTTTCGCATATGTCTATGGTCTTTTTTACGTTCTCAAGCTGCTTGACGCATTCCGCTTTATTTTTCAAGGTAAAGTCATTGCCGGTCGAGAAACAGCATAGTTTAATGCCATTTTCCTGAAAGAGCTTCCTTACTTCGGCTATTTGCGCAGCCGAGGCGTCAAGCTGAAGCCTGTCGTTTGGATGTCCGGCAACGCTCAATTCAAGAAGTTCCAGACCCATCAATCTGGTGATTTCAAGCTGCTTTTCCAGCACCGTCCCGCGAAAACCCCATGACGCATTTCCAAGCTTCATTATTTTTCCTCCCAGTCAAAGAGAATTTTGAATACACTTTCTCCTTTGTCCTGTTTGTATTTATAGGCTTCCGCACATTTCGCCACGGGCCATATTTCAACGGGGAGTGGGGAGGTGTTGAACTTTCCCTCACTCATCCATTGCAGAATCTGCTCCTTGCAACCCGGAGCCAGTGCGCAAGTCATTGTTATTGTGCAGTTTTTTACGAACCATCTATGATATGAATCCATCACTATCTGTTCGGGATAATCGCCCTGCAGGTGAATATGCGCAGGTTCGTCATCAATATTCCAGCCGCCGTCTTTTATAAATTTATGCAATATTCCGACAATCCGGGGATTTCCCGACGCTTCGATCAATTTATCGGCCTTTTTACCCTTGGTTAAATCGTGGATATCCTGCTCGGCACTTTCAAGAGGAACTACATGATCGGCATAATGTCCGGCTATTTCCCGGCGAAAGGCATTCTGCTCCACGCAGATTACGCTCAAGTCGGGATGCATGATTTTCAGGATTTGCATCGCGCTTATTCCAATCATCCCGGCTCCAGTTACGACGACGGTCTCGCCTTTTCGGAAATTCATCCGGCGAATACCCTTCAACGCTACGCAGGGAAGATATGCGAGCACGGCATCTTTATCGGAAACATTATCCGGTATTTTTACCATATAGTCAAAGGGCGAAGGCGCTGTAACAGAATCTTTTATGACAAATTCCGAATTGCCTCCCCACGCCGCGCAGACATCCCCGAAACGCCGACATTCGTTGATCATTACTCTGTCGCCCAATTTCAGGTTTTGACCCGCTTCTTCTCCAACATGAACAATCTTTCCGACATTCTCATATCCGGGCACAAGCGGATACCAGCACTGCTCAGGATGCTGTTCTCCCTTCCATGTCTTCATGTCGGTCCCGCTGCTTATGGCGCTTATCGTAGTCTGGGCAACGTAGCTTTCAGGCCGTAAATCAGTCAGTTTTATTTTTCTGAACTTGACATCGCGCGGTCGCTCAATGACAACTGCCCGACTTTGAGAAAAATCATTTTTTACCATAATTGGGAAACCTTATTTTTTTAGCAATTCACTGGATTCATCAATTATCTTAAGTATCGGGAGGCGAGTAATCAAGGCAGTAAAATTATTTTTAGCAAAAAAATGAATAAAACCATAGATACGGTCATGAATTATCAACTAATATTAAAAAAATAAAACCATATGTGAAGGCTGGTGCCACGGAATAACCCCAATGCCAGCCATCATTTTACTGTCAAGTCTCAGGTCAAGCTCCCTGATTATTTACCTTCGTGGCCGTGTTTGAGCCAGAGTATATCGCCGCAGTCTTTTCTCAGTTTTACGGCAAGTTCCTGCTCTTCCGCGGTAAGCTTGCCGGCAAGCTTACCGGCAAGTTGAAAACGTATCGACTTGACGGGAAGCCGCATTTGCGCGCAAAGGGTATCCCTGGCTCCGCCCATTGTTCTTATCTCGCGGCCGAGTCTGTCAACTTCTTCCTCTTTTTTCTCGGAAGATAGTTTTTTATCATCAATGAGTTCAATATATCTTGCCGACAGCCGTGCTGATTCCTCAGGGGTTTTAACGATTTCTTTGGCGGCGATATATTTTTTCTCTATAAGGCTCAAGTCCCCTATCATCTCGTCTGCGAGCGGTTTCAAATTCTTTTTTTCCTCTGAAATCTTTTTCAACTCACTGATTTTCTGGGATGCCCAGCTTCTGTACTCATTGAACCTTTTATCTTTTACGTCGACAAACTTGTTCATCGCGTCAACTTGTCGGATGATGACGTTTCTTTTTTCTTCAGCCTGATCGTCCTTGTAATAACGGAGCATTTCGGCGGTCACCGAACATGTCGTGGGATATACGCTTTCCGGACTTGATACAGCCATAAAATGCAGAATCTCATGATATGGCAGTGCTTCTGCCAATTTGTCATACGGAAGGGTCGCTTGATTTTTCTGCGATAATTTTTCATCAAAATAGAATGTCTGCCTATATTTATATGCGTATATTACGGGGGGATAATCAGGATTGTAGGAAATCCGTCCACTTTTGGGAATTCGCGCGAATAAATTGCCCTTTTCGAAATAAAAAGGGTAAACGAACGTACCGAGCAGTCCGGCCCAAGTGTTCCATATATCCTTTTTTATCATATTAACACCCATTCTGATGGGGACGGATTTTGCATCCGGGGTTCTTTCCGGAATGACCCACGTGTCGAAATTATTGTCGTTAAGCGGGATAAGTCCTTTGTCCAGCTTCATGGTCATGAGCCACTGGGCATTGAACGGCGCTTTCCAGTCAACTTTTCTGAAATTTTCCGTATCCAGTTTTTCTTTGACCACATGCCATATTCCGGGTACTGAGATTATCCCGATGTATAACTTTTTATGCCTTCCGGATTCTATTATATTGTAGTCTATCGTCTTATTTTCAGGCGAGTTTTTGCCGAGATATACTTTTGTATCGCCGGTTGTCCACATACAGGCGACCATTGAGTTCCCGTCATTCATCAGATTTAAGAGGCAGTATGCTTCTGTCGGAACTCTGCATTTGTCCTTAACTTTTTCGGGGAAATAAATAT
>MHBG01000112.1 GCA_001804785.1 Lentisphaerae bacterium GWF2_45_14 | reverse complement strand
TCAAACACAAGCCGTCTCAAATGCAACTGTAGGAATCGATCTGCATCCCGACAGTTTTGCTGCCGCAGTTACTACTGGATCAACAGTGCGCAATATTCAAATTGTGCAAAGCTTTACAAAGATTCCTGCCATACAAAGGTGCGATAATCCAGCGGGTGTAAATCCTGAGGCATGTTGAAAAAGGAAATACCTGAGGTATATTCTTTTCAGAAACAGGAAGCTATTTGAAGTACGAGTCGGCTTTTTCCCATTTCCTGGGAAGTAGTTCGTCGAGAATGCACCGCATATTTGATTTTATGCATTGGCGACGATAAAAACAGAGGAATGTGGGAAATGAGGGTTTGAGCTCAACGAAATCCGCCCAGGCGGATTTCGCGGAGGCTAAAAAGGAACCCACGCCCCGAACCGTAGTCCGGGGCATGGGCAGCACTTGGCGGTGCAAAATAAATCAAGTTATAATTCCAGAGAGTCCGCCGGTCGCAATCCTAGAACTCAGGACTACCACCAGTAACAGAAACCCCAGTGTTTTGAGTTTCGTCAGCCCGGAACGGCGTCGTTCAGGAATATCATCACGGAGCCCGGGTAGAGTTCCATCGCAAATGGGACAACGCTCGCGGCAAGGAGTATCAGCGACGGGACACGGCACAGCGCATCTTCCATAAAGAAAATCCACAGCAGTGTTAGCGCGCATATTCCAAGATATCCATGAAGCGCAAGCCCTGCCTGACGGGTTGGCGTCAGCATGAACATATTGCTGATGGAGTCGCGGAGTCCTTCGAGCAGCCGTGTTCCGATAAGCACCATGAACGCCGCGAATATCGAGAGCGGTATCATCCGAACCCTCAGATAGTTGCGGACTTTAGTCTTCAGGTTCTCCTCTTTGGACTTGATGGCGCTAAGGATTTCCTTTTCGGCATCCTTCTTGCCTTGGGTATATGCCCTGGTTACCGCATTACCGGAGTTCCGGTTATCGCCGCATCCGGCAAGATACACCGTAATCATCATCAGAATAACCGCAGTAGATATTATCCATTTTTTTAACATCGCGGATTCCTTCTATTTTTACCGAGTATCCATATTATGGCAATAACGACTATCGCAATCGCAACTCCATAACCCGTGTACGAGATAGCCCCGCCAGCGGATTCCGTCATCGGCTCGACGATAGTCTCGAAGCTATCGCCGACATTCACAATCGAGTACGTAATCCCGCCGGACACCATCAGTATCGCAAGTACCAGAGCCGCTAATATAATTCCTGGCATTGGAGCCTCCTTTCTTTGGGATGGATTTTGACAGTTGGGCGACAAAGAAGTCAGAGCATATGTGGGATGGCTCTGGCGTAAGAAAGGCCTCAAAATATATGGCAGTAGGAAGAATATTATATTGTGCTTGCGATTTGGACCATTTTATTGAGGCAGGCAATTAGTTATGTCGCAAGTGGTGTCGTAACTCTGTCGCGAGTTTTGTCGCGAGTTTGTCATAAGTTTGGCTTTCGCGTCAGACTATAAGTCTGTACAAAAGGTGATTGGTCGCGCCTTCGGGGGCGATCAATTTTTTCTCCAGCATGGTCTTCAAGTCTCTTTGCAGACTGCGGCGGTTAACTGCCGGACAAAGTTCTTCAAAGGTCTGAATGCTTAGTTGTCCATTCTGAATGAGATGACCTAGCGCTTTTGCCTGGCGTTCGTTCAAAGCATGCTGCTTGACCAATATATCACGACGAATGACCTGTTCTCCGCGATCACGTACTTCAATCATCTGAGTCTCCAGGCCAGTAACGAAGTAGTCTAGCCAGCCAGTCATATCCATCCCGTTTTCACGCACACTCTGAATCGACTTGTAGAAACTTGGGCGATCCCGGTCATAGTATTCGCTGATAGTAAAAAGTCGCTTGAAGTCGTATCCGGCTTTATAAAGGCAAAGAGTGGAGAGGAGCCGGGAGGTACGCCCGTTTCCGTCAAGAAACGGATGAATGTGCACCAGTTGAAACTGTGCGATTCCGCTTATCAGTACGGGGTGAATATCAATATCGGAATTGAGCCATTTGACCAGTTGCGACATCATAATTGGTACATCAACTGCTGTAGGCGGAGTGTATATTACTTGCCTGGTCGCTGAATTAACCACATAATTCTGAATGCGCCGATATTCTCCCGGGGCGGCGCTACTGCCGCGCACTCCGGTAACAAGTCTGTGATGAATTTCGCGTATCATTCCTTCAGTGATGGGATCGCCGCTGTCCAAACATTCGGAAACGAACTCGAAGGCTATACGGTAATTTAACAGTTCCCTGGCATCATCCGGGTTGGCCTCCGGCACGGCTTCCCCTTTCCAAAGCCGTTCCGCCTGGACCAGCGTCAACCGCGTTCCTTCGATATGGGTCGTGTGGTGCGCTTCCAAAATCAGGGCTCTTTCACCCATTTCACGTTCCCACTCGGCAGAGAGTTGCGCGGCCTCAAGGAAGCCTCTTGCACGCTCAATACGGGTAATAGCCTGCGTCATGCAGTTGGTAATCGTGAATTTTGGGGTAAAGCTCATCTATTCATTTTCCTGCCGATTTATAATAAGACTCCAAAGAGTGAGTCATGTCTTTCCCATGAATAAAAACTCCTTCCAAATATATGAGCCGAACGTAGCAAATCAAACATTCCCTGGCTATTTGAGGTTCTTATTTTGTAATTTAATGAGTTAAGCTTAGAATGCATCGAATAAGCTAAAAAGTCCCCATGCCCCGGACGCTATATCCGGGGCATGAGTAGCACTTGGCGGTGCAGAAATCTACCAGTCCTTATGCATAAATGTCTTCCGGGTTCTTGAATTCCCAGAGTTGCCAACCCTTATTTTCATGCAGACAACGCAGTTCCCGCTGCCACAAGGGTTCCTGCGCGGCATCATTAAGGACGTCTTTTCCCATGAATGCCTTTATGACATCGCCTATTTCGCGCTTGATCTGAGTTATGCGGCTTCTGCTCACCTTTAATTTTTCCGCGAGTTCAGACGGCTGAAACCCTTCGCCCGTACCACAAAGGACAAAGCGTTCCCGTTCCCCGAGCTTGGACATTAATGCCTCCCAGTCCAACAGTTTTGAAACATGCTCCGACGGATCACTTTCCTTATCTGCTACAGCGTCCGAGAATGACACAGTGTCGCCGCCTTCTCCGCCAAGCGTAATCTCGGCATCCAGGGAAAGGAGAACCCCCGGATGCGATATCCTGCGTTCGCTCGAAAGGAGATCACTTGGCTTGCAGGAATAAGACCGACGACCTGTTTTCGCACGCTTGATGCTGTAATATGCAAGGCTCTTCGCCGGGGGGATCTTGCCTTGTCTCTCTGCGGAATCGAGCATTCTGGCCGCTGAGACCACGGCATCCTGAACAAGTTCCGCCGTGTCTTCGCCATCGACAGGTCTGACAGTGCGCGGAACGGTACCTTTGATAATTGGATAGACTTCATTTTCGAGAAACAACGCGGCTTCGGGACTCATATTGCGCCTCCTAATTTGCGGCGGCACGGAAGCTCTCCCGACCGCCAATGATTTTGACATTAACGGCCAAAAGGCCAATGGAATGTTCCTGAGTTCTATATTCCATCATTATATTATGCCGGGAATTATCACGGAATTAAGGAGAAAAAGGACATAGAAACCCTTAGAATAGGTTGTTTTTCATTTTTTATGAGGTATTTTTATGACTGAAGGAGCTTGTTTTAAGCTCAATAAGGCAGAGAAGTTTGCTACAACTTGTTGCTACATACTCATAGTGTTTAATGGTGTCAAATGTTGTCTTCTGTGAGTATAAATCCTTGCTCAACAAGGCCTTCTTAACTGGCTGTTAACCACTTGGTCTCTGGTTCGAATCCAGGTGCCGGAGCCATTTTTATTTCCTGACACCTCGTGACAATTCCTGGCAACTCCTTCATTTCAAAGCACTTGATTGGCATTGCCTGTTTTATTACTTTTGTCAGAATCTGACAGCAAAAGCCAATACTTTTGAAATTGGCTCCTTAAACACAAATTTTATTTTCCGGGCCTGGAACTGCTTATGATGCCGCCCCCTGAATTGACCGCGGTTGCCGTAAGATAGATGTTCGTGACGTCAACACCGTCTTTCCTTGAAAAGAAGTCCGGGCCGAATAGTTTTGTGTACATTTCCTTCTTGCCCGACCCCAGGCCTCCGATAAAAATGCGCTGACCGCTTTTTACCCTGACCTTCGTGGACAGCTGCTGTACCTTGACTGACCGCTTTCGGCCTTTTCCGTCGAGGCAGGACACTGATGGATAAAGCTCTACTTCAATTGTTCCGTCCTCGTAATAAGTAGGAAGAACTTCGAGTGATGCGCCGACGTCAGCCCATTTTATGTCAGTGTCCGGCGAATCTATTCTGGTTATACTGCCCGGTGATACGATTATTATATCGGGCCGCTGGATTGCAGCTCTGAGCCACGAGGGATCGATCATTGTTTTCCCCACCCATATACTGGCGGGGCTTCCGCTCTTGGTCAGTACGAATTGAGATGAATTCGATGTTGTCGTAGTTCTTCTATTTATCATGTTTATATCGACGTTTTTTGGTTTTTTATTCACTGCCCACGGTTGCGGCCTCTTGGGCTTTCCTCCGTAATCAGGCCTGACAATTATTGCATCATCGCTTCCGGAGCCGCTTCCCGTGAAGTCCACGTCGATTCTGATATTCACTATGTTCATATCTATCTGTCTCAGGAAGTCGGAGACCTTCCTTATAACTTCATCGGAGTCGTAGACGAGCACCGATTTTCTGCCGTCTTCGTTTGTCAGGATGCCGTCTTTGGACATCATTGCCTTTATTATTGGAGAGACGGCCTCAAATGAAGAGGCACCCAGCGGAATAAGCTTATAATGCTTTTCCTTTTCGGGCTCGTAGCGGATAATCTTTTTCGCGGGTGCTTTGGGTTCCGCTTCTGCGCCGGTCAGAGAAAATGAAAACGCGGCAATAAAAATGCCAAGTAAAAGATATTTTTCCAGCATGATGACCTCCTCTTGCAATAAATCTAGCAGATTTAATAAATATTGCCAGAATCATGAAGAAGTATATATTGTGTGCATGAATATTTCAGAAAGAATAATCAAGTGCGAGGCGGGGCCGGAAGCCGAAGGGGTGCGGCTTGATCTTTTCTTGAGCGGTCGCTTTACTTACAATTCAAGGAGCCGCTGGCAGGAGGCTGTCAGTGACGGACTGATACTGGTTAACGGTTCCCGTTGCAGGAGTTCCAGGCTGATGCGCGCAGGAGATGTCGTTGCCTTTACCCCTGAATTCGATGAACCTGAGGTAGACCCTTCTTTCAATATAATCTACCGCGATGAGCATATTCTTATTGTTGATAAATCGGGTAACCTGCCCTGTCATCCGGCTGGCGCTTATTTTAAGAACACGCTCTGGCATCTTCTCCGGACGTCTTATGGAAACGTTTCGATAGTAAACAGGCTTGACCGCGAGACCTCGGGCCTTACGATAGCTGCTTTTTCCTCCGAAGCCGCAAAAAGGTTCTCGGCCCTTTTTGACTCGGGGGAAATTATCAAAAAATATACCGCTCTTGTCTTCGGTAAATTCGAGAATGAAGTCGATGCCGAAGGCTTCCTTGTCCAGGATTTATCTTCCGAGGTCAGGAAGAAGAGGCGTTTTATGAGAACAGTCGCAGCCGGAACAGCCGGAGCCGAATATTGCCGGACATTTCTGCGCCCGATGAAAACAGACGGAAAAATCAGCCTCGTCGAAGCTGTTCCGTTCACAGGGCGGCTGCATCAGATCAGGGCGACACTTTTTTCCCTTGGCTTTCCACTTCTGGGGGACAAGCTTTATGGCCCGGATGATGGTATTTACCTAAGGTTTATAAATGATTCTATGACGGATAAAGACCGTGCCCTTCTTATGCTGAAGCGTCAAGCGCTCCATGCGAAATATCTTGAATTTATTCATCCGTTCAGCGGTGAAAAGTGTATTTTTGAATCTTCTTTTCCTTCAGACCTGATTCTGTCCTGAGATTATAGCATAAGCAGTGCCATTTTTTAGAGAAATCCTTCAAATAAAATAAATAAATCTTTCCTGAAAAAAGTGACTTAGGGGGCTTGAAAAACATATAAGGATGCGTTAGTTTAGCACGCTTTGTCTTTTTATTTCGCATATGTGTGTGTTTTACGCTCATGTGAGGCTTTTGAGTTTGGCGAAATTCCATCAAAAAGGCCTTTCGTGATTAAATAAACCGGGATGCTCCCGGGAGGAGTCTTTATGAAACTTAGCATATTGCTTCAGAGAGAAGCAATCGTAACAGGAATCAATGAGACTGGCGGTGACAAAAGGAGTATAGTGGCCGGAATGCTGGACACGCTTTTTGCCAATACCGGGCTCAAGGACGAGGGTATCGAAAAAAGCGTGCTGCTTGATGCGATAATGTTCAGGGAGGAAGAACTCACTACGGCAATCGGCGAAGGCTTTGCTTTTCCGCATGCCAGAATAAATGAGACTTTAAAAGGGTCCTACATGTTGTTCGGGGTTTCCCCCGGAGGCGTAGCCTTTGGGAGCCTTGACCGGAAACCTGTGAACTTTTTCCTGATGTCCATCGTTCCGGGCGCTAATTCAGATATGCTTCTCAAGTCCCGTGCCGCGTTTATGAGGGTCATGAACATTCCAGGCATCAGGGAAAAAATCCTTTCAATGGGAACCGGGGAAATATGGGAGCTTCTGGATAAAAGCGGAATAAGGATTACCGGAGATATCTTGGCTCGTGATATAATGAGTCCGCAGCTGGGAATAGTAAGGCAGGACATGTCGCTCAGGGATGTGGCGATTGCGTTGCATTTTTATCATACGGACTCACTTCCGGTAGTTGAAGACGGCAACAAGTTCATGGGCGACATATCATGCTATGATCTTTTCACATATGAACTGCCGAACTTCTTTCTCTCTCTCAAGACGATATCGTTTGTAAAGCACATGAACCCGTTTGAGCGATATTTCAATATGGACAACCGCATAAGGGTATCTGAAATAAAGCGTGACCGCGAGTTTCCGGTAATAGCGCCGGATGCTACGCTTATGGAGATCATTTTCCAGATGACCACATATAACCGCCATCATCTTTATGTAGTTGAGGACGGCAAACTTCTTGGGATGATAGACCGTTTCGCGATAGTTGACAAAATCCTCTTAACAACCTGATCAGGAGTTTTTCCCATGTTAGGCTCAATAATTATTTTTCTTATAGTTTACCTTTTCATCGCAAGCGAAAAGATAGAAAAATCAGTTGCCGCAATACTCGGCGCCGTAGCCGTGCTTGCTACGGGTCTAATCACGTTTGAGCAGGCGGTATCATCGATAGACCTCAATGTGATATTCCTGCTGATCGGTATGATGACATGCGTGGGCATTCTTGCCGAAACGGGCTTCTTTGAATGGGTGGCCATCTCGTCTGCAAAAGCTTCAAAAGGCAGTGCGGCGCTGATTCTCGTAATGCTGCTGATTATAACGATGGTCTTTTCATCGTTTTTGGACAACGTCACTACGGTCATCCTTATCGTGCCTGTTACCATTCTGATAACGCAGCTACTTGAGATTCCGACCATTCCGTTCCTGATACTGGAGGCCCTCGCATCGAATATCGGCGGTACGGCTACGCTCATCGGGGACCCTCCGAACATTATCATCGGTTCTAAGGCCAATATAACATTCAATGATTTTATTGTAAATCTGGCCCCCTGTATCCTTGTTGTCGGGGCAGTTTTTATAGTAATCAGTCTCTTTCTCCTCAGGAAAAATCTCAAAGTGCCTGCGCATATAAGGTCAAGGGTACTGCAATCCTATCCTTCGCTTGCTCTTCTCGACAAGAGGAAAATGTGGGCATCGCTTTTTGTTTTCGGTTTAATTTTTGTGGGCTTTTTCACTCACAATATTACAGGTCTTCCGCCTGGCGTCATCGCCCTTGGCGGGATGGGATTGATGCTGCTCTTCTGCAAGTCGAAGAGTGACTCGGTTCTGAAATCTGTTGAGTGGGATGTAATCCTTTTCTTTATCGGCCTCTTTATCGTTATCGGGGCGATGGAGCATAACGGCGTTATCAATTTTCTTGCCAAGAAAATCATAGAACTTTGTGGCGACAATATGCTCATGGCATGTATGCTCATCCTCTGGGGAAGTGCCGTATTTTCCGCGATACTCGACAATATTCCTTTTGTTATCGCCATGACCCCCCTTGTCCAGGAAATGCTCAAAAATCTGGGCCTTCCGACTACCGGTCCGCATCCTCTGTTTTGGGCACTTGCGCTCGGCGCGTGTCTTGGCGGGAACGGAACATTGATTGGGGCGTCCGCCAACGTGGTGACGTGCAAGCTCGGGGAAAAGAATGGATACAAAATATCGTTCATGAAATTCCTCAAGTGGGGATTTCCGCTGATGGTAATTCAGGTCTTGATAGCCATGGTATACATGTGGTTCAGATACTTTTGACAGATGACCTTTAAGCGTTTTGCCACAAGGCTGTCGATAGATATTTCAGTCCCGAATCGCAAAGGATAACGGCTATATTTTTGCCCTCCATTTCCCCCCGGAGAAGCTGTAGTGCGCCTGCGACGTTGGCTCCTGACGAGAATCCGCAGAAGAGACCTTCCTTCCCTGCCAGGTCTCTGGCTGTTTGTATTGCTTCGTCATCAGAGACCTGCAGAAAGCCGTCAATATCTTTTCTGTTTATAAATTTAAGTTCGGTCATCGAATACCCGCCGCCTTGTATCTGATGGGATGAATTGATCAGTTTTCTGCCAGACAAGACGGCGCAGTCTTCGGGTTCGAGAAGGTAGCATTTGATTTCAGGATTATATTCTTTCAAGGCCCTGGCTGTTCCCGCAAAGGACCCACCTGTTCCTGCAAAATCGCAGAAAGCGTCTATTTTCCCATCAGTCTGCGCTATTAATTCCTGAGCTGTATATAGGTAATGCGTGTTAAAATTTCCCTGATGATTGAATTGATCGGCCCTGAAGGCGTTTCGTTCCTTCACTATTTTTTTTGCCGCTATTTCAACAAGTTTTAAATCATCGCCTGAGACTTTTCCTCTTTCGGAGCCAGCAACCTGCTCCACGAGAACTACTTCAGCTCCAAGAGCTGACATCATCCTGGCCCTTTCTTCCGAATTTCCCCTGCTCATCACGGCTACAAATGGATACCCTTTTACTGCACAGGCTATTGCCAGACCTGTTCCCATGTTTCCGCTGGTGAGTTCCACAACCGTCTGTCCTGGCTTCAGCGTTCCGTTTTTTTCCGCTTCGGTGATCACGTTCAGCGCGACCCTGTCTTTTTTGGAGAGACCCGGCGAAAGGAATTCCATTTTTGCGAATATTGAACCTTTCAATCCTTTCGTAAGCCTGGATAACTCGACGACGGGCGTATTTTTCATCACCTCAAGAACGGAACCGCATATCTTTTGCATAAATACTCCATATGTTGACGACTATGGTAGTTATTATATTGCGGACTTTTTGTAAAGTCAAGTGGCTTTCATTGATACGTTCTCATCTTTCTGATGTCATTCGCTGAAACAAACATAACATCTCTTCGCATATTTCATTTCAAAATGTGGAGACCGGAGAGCATAGAAAGTTCAGACAATGGGGCACGAAATGAATTGACTTGTCTTTGGAACTGGCTAAGTTAACGGCTGGAGATATCGTCCCATTAGCGCAGCCCGGGACTCTCGGGTAATTATAAAAGGTGCTTTGTAAAAAAACGGAGACATTTTAGAATTGAAGATATTTGAAATATTTGAAATATTTGAGAAAAGATCGGGTGATTTTCCCGCAGATAATCCCTGGATAAATAAGGCGTTTTATATGAGCGCCGGACTCCTCATTTTTCTTTTCGTGCTGATGCCGCCGATATTTCTACTTTTCAGCGAGGAATTCCAGGGACTGCCGGTGAATGTCAGGATATTTCTGACAGTGGTGCCTCAGCAGGCGCTTCTTCTTTTCGGGATGATACTAACCGCGGCTTTTGCAGAGGGAGGGGCAGGGATTGACGAGATGATGAGGCGGCTCGGCCTTTCGGCATGCGGGGTGAAGCATGTTCTTTACGGAGCCTTGTGCGTGCTTGCGGTGTTTCCCCTGACCACTATGATAAATGTGGTCATTTATATGATTGTTTCGCAGTTTGGAATTAACCTTTCTGCGCCGGCGGTGAGCGAGCTTTTGTCAAGCTGCCCATGGCCCGGCTTTATTTTTATCGCATTCGGGGCTTTGATTCTTGCTCCTTTGGGCGAGGAGATTATTTTCAGACGGGTCATATTCTGTTATGCGTCAAGGCATGTCAGCATACTGGGTGCTTCCGTGATAAGTTCGGGCCTTTTTGCCGCCGCGCATTTTAACCTCAGGCATTTTGCGGGGCTTTTCGTGCTGGGGCTTGCTCTTCAGTTCCTTTATCTCAGAAGCCGTTCGCTCTATCCTTGCATTGTCCTGCATTTTTCTCAGAATTTTATATCGATATTCGGTTTTTTACTTTTGAAGATGATGAAATCAGGCTCGTGGGATTTTTTTTCGTAAGAGAGTTATTGACTTGAAACTTTCATGGGCTATTGTAATCACCGGGGACTTTTTGACTGGGGGAGAATCAGGCTTATGAACGGGGAAAATCAAGAGCAGTCTTTTGAGCCTAACAGTACGGTGCTTTCTTTTATAGACGAGATTCAGCCGGGTGAGGGCGTTAATGAAGGAGCGCTTGCCAGGTTTCGCGAGGAGATTGAACGGCTCTGTCAGGAAAATGAGACTCTTTCCCTCGAGTACAACAAGCTCAGGAGAATACATAAGCAGCACGCCTCAGCACTGAGTGAGACCAAAAAATCCTTGAAATCCCAGATTGTCCGACGCAAGGAGTCGGAAGAGAATTTCAGTTGCGAAAAAAAATCCCTTGAGCAGAAACTCTACCTGCAGAATCAGGAACTCCGTGCGGCGAACGAAAGGCTCATGAGGGAAATAGCCGAGCGTAACACCGCTGAAAACGCACTTCGCTCAAGCGAAATCCGCTACCGGCGGCTCTTCAATGAAGTTCCTGTGGGCCTTTTTCAGATACTCCAGGATGGCAAGATTATCGAAATAAATAATACAGCCATCGGCTTTTTTGGATTTGAAGACAAGGCCGAACTTTATGAAATAAATTTCTATTCCCTGTTCAAGGAGCCCGATAAACTGCAATCCGGATTCTCAAATCTCTACAGTGGTGACATACATGGACTTGAGACTGAGCTTGTTACGAGGACGGGGCAGATTGCGTGGCTAAGGGTAGACGCTCAGGCCGCTGCTCAAAACCGCGCAAGAGAGATTATTATAGAGGGTTCGCTCATTGACATTACCGGGCAGAAGAACGCACAGCTCAAGCTGGAGAAAAGCGAGTCGGCACTGAACCGTTCCCAGGAAATAGCCCGCATAGGTAATTGGGAAACCGACCTTGAAACCGGAAAAATAACCTGGTCTGACGAGATGTCCAGGATTTTCGGCTACACGCCCGGCTCGCTGAAAGATGTCGGATTCGATACATTCCTTTCGCATGTACATCCCGACGACAGGGAGGAGTTTCTCTCCATTCGCGGAGAAGCCATTTCTCGAGGAAACTTCACCAAAGAGTTCAGAATAATATCACAGGGCGGCGAGATAAAGCACATAAGCGCCCACGCCGAATTCGTATACGATTCGACAGGTCGTCCCATAAAGCTCTTTGGGACAAATCAGGACATAAGCACGCTCAAAAGCAACGAGGAAAGATTGAGGATTATTCTTGAAGCCACAAGCGACGGGACATGGGAATGGGATATGCGCGACGATACCGTCAGCTTCGATAAAAAGCTCGCCGAAGGATTACTGACTATCCCTTCAGGGAAAATGGGCAGCCGTTCATTTCTCGACCTTATTCATCCAGAGGACTTGCCCAGATTTGAAAAAGATATGCATGAGCACCTTGCGAACCGGAAACCTGCCATCAACTGTACATGTCGTCTTGAATTGAACAACTCTTTTAGCTGGTTTCTAATAAGAGCCATGGCGATAAGAGATGTTTTCCCCGGCAAGCCCGTCAAAATTGCGGGGAGCTTCGAAAATATATCCGAAAATAGAAGGATCGATGAGCTGAAGAGGCAGTACGATTTCCAGCAGAAATTGATGGATACGATGCCCTTTCCAATTTTCTACAAAAATGCCCATGGTAAATACTTAGGATCAAATAAGGCCATGTTTCTGTACTTTGATATCGACGGCGGCAACATTATAGGAGATTCCGTGGAGAACTTTTCGGGATGGATTCCCGAGGAGACTATTAGAAAAATTAAAAAGGCCGATGAACTGATCCTCAATCAAGGCGGGAAAATTACTCTTGAAATAAACAATATTCCCAATAAGATCCACGGAGACCGCGGGGATTTTCTGATTCATAAGGTCGCTTTTTCCGACGGCAATGACGATGACGTCCGCATCATAGGCGCCATCATAGATATAACAGAACTCAAAAGAACACAGAGCGCTCTTGACGCAGCCAGAATAAAACTCAATATAATTCTAGATTCGATGCGGGAAATCATAATACGTTATGACAATCAGATGAGGGTACTCTGGGCAAACCAGAGAGCCAGCGAACTCTTCGGGATAGACCCGCATTTGATAATCGGCACAAAATGCCATAAACTCTGGTTCAATTCAGAAAAACCATGCGAGGACTGCTCGGAAGAGAACGGTATCAGAATATGCAAAAACGAGGGTATTAATAAAATGCCCGACGGCAAGATCTTTGAGACCGTTAACTATCCGGTAGACGGCAAGACTGGGGCTCCGCGCGGAAAGGTGCAGGTGGCGCAGGACGTGACTGAGAGGGAACTTGCTCGAGAAAAAGCAAGAATACAGGAAAATCAACTCATTCAGGCAGACAGGCTGAAGGCGCTTGGCGTACTCGTTGCCGGGGTCGCGCACGAAATAAACAACCCCAACAACTATATAATGATCAATTCTTCGCTGCTCAAGCGTATTTCCGACGACCTCCTTCCCTTTATTGAAAACAGCCTGCCTTCCTTTCAGTCAATGAGTTTCGGGGGCTTTCCACTCCCGCAGCTTAAATCCCACCTTCCTGAAATGCTCAAGGGCATAAGTGAAGGTTCCGAAAGAATAAGGGAAATCGTTCTGAGTCTTAAGGAATATTCCAGTCACGTGATGGCTGATATGTATTCGGAATTCGACCTTAATTTCGCTCTCAAACGCGCCCTGGTTCTCCTTGATAACCCTATAAAAAGAGCAACATCGCGTTTCTCTATTATATACGGGGAAAATCTTCCGCTCCTCAAAGGCGATATCTATAAAATAGAGCAGGTCATCTTAAATATTGTTCAGAACTCCTGCGACGCACTCCCTTCGCAGGATAAAGCTGTATCCATCAGAACATGTAGGGAGAATAATAATGCCGTACTCGAAGTCCGGGACGAGGGGGTCGGCATCCCTGACGAAAATATAAAATTCATAAAAGACCCCTTCTTCACCACAAAGAGAGAGCAGGGCGGCACGGGACTCGGTCTTTCAATTTCAAACAATATAATACAGGAGCACTTTGGAGAACTTTTCATAAGCTCCGTTTTAGGAGAAGGTACTTGCGTGAAAATAATATTGCCGGGCCTTTAAGTTTTATAAATCATTTGACTTTATGTGCTTTCATGTTAGGATAATAAAGTATGGAAAATAATACATATCCCCAGCGCCCAATACTTATTGTGGATGATGAGAGAAATATTCTCAAAAGCTACGAGCTGGCCTTCCTGTCTTACGGAATAAACAACGTCATATGTTGCAGTGACGGCCGCGACGCAATAAAGATTCTTAGAGAAAAGGAAATTGATATCGTCCTTCTGGATTTGATAATGCCCCATATATCAGGGGAAGATATCCTCAAGCAGATAATAGCTGAGTTTCCAGGAACAAGCGTTGTGATGGTTACTGGCCTCGGGAAAATCGATACCGCAGTCGATTGCATGAGAAACGGCGCTTCCGACTACCTCCTGAAACCAATAAAACCCGAAGTCCTCATAGGCAGAATCAAGCACTGTCTTGAACTTAAAGAGCTCGAACGGGAAAACTTTAAACTTAAAAGTACAATACTTGCATCGACACTTAGAAAGCCGGAGGCATTTTCCGAAATAGTTACCTATGATAAACAGATGGTCGCCATTTTCCAGTACTGCGAGGCCATCGGGGAAAGTCGGCACCCGGTACTCATAACCGGAGAGACCGGCGTAGGAAAAGAACTCTTTGCCAGGGCCATTCATAAACTGAGCGGTAAAACGGGACAGTTCGTAGCCGTAAATATAGCAGGATTCGACGATAACCTCCTGTCCGATACACTTTTCGGGCACCGGCGGGGCGCCTTCACCGGCGCAATGGATAACCGCCCTGGCATGATAGAAAAAGCCGCCAACGGAACATTATTCCTCGACGAAATAGGCGATATGCCACTTACTTCACAGGTTAAACTCCTCAGGCTCCTTCAGGAAAAAGAATACGCGCCCCTTGGTTCCGACGTAAATAAAACCTCCGACGCTCGTATAGTCCTGGCCACCAATCGTTCGCTGGACTATCTGGGTAAAAACAAGGAATTCAGAAAAGACCTTTACTTCAGAATATCAACCCACCATGTAAATATTCCCCCGCTCAGAGAAAGAAAAAATGATATCAAGCCTATTCTTGATCACTTTATTAAGAAAGTTTCCGCCGAACTGGGGAGAAAAGATCCGAACTATCACCCGGAACTCATAACGCGCTTGAAGTCATATAACTTCCCAGGCAATGTCAGGGAGCTTGAAGCTATGGTCTGTGATGCCATAAGTAATCATAAATCAAAAATGCTTTCGATGAAAATATTCATGTCTCACATCCAGAGAAATTCGGAAGACCAAATCAATATATCCGACGCAGCCTCTGAACCGACTGAAAACAATCCCTCCGGAATTTTTTCCATGCTCCAGGAACTTCCTACACTTAAGGGATTATCGAATTATCTTATTCAGGAAACTCTCAAGAGGACCGTCGGCAATCAGAGCGCGGCTGCCATAATTCTCGGAATAACCCCTCAGGCGTTGAGCGCAAGATTGAAAAAAATATCAAAATCGCAATAAGTCATGCCGCAACTTTTTTTAATGCCTCCCTTCTCCCTCCCATAGCTTAAATAGCTGTATTCCAGGATATTGGGATTGTAACAGGAACTGACCGTAAATAAAGCTTTAAAGAGTTGAGACATCCGGCGGCAATACTGATTTAAGCTTAAAGGCTTGAACGTAAAGTAGAAGCAAAAGAAATGGGACTTTGGCATGAAAGCTTCTTATGTCATATAAATGCATAAAGAGAAGCGCGGGTTCCTATGAAAATATTAGTTATTGATGACGATGAATGCATAAGGGCAGTCCTGAAAGACGCAATGGAAAGTCTCGGGCATGAGGTCTTGTGCTCGTCAAACAGGCTTGAGGCTCTGGAGCAATGTCGAAGGGACGAACCCGATATTGCGATAATTGACAATAATGCCTCCTTGCGCGCTTCATGATGTAAATGATTATATTCCAGGATATTGGGATTGTAAATAATGCGTTAAAGACTTGAGGAGGGCGGCAATACTGATTTAAGCTTAAAGGTAAAACAGAAACAGAAACAGAAGTATAGGATTTTGGATGAAAGCTTCTCACGTCATATAAATACATAAAGAGAAATGTGGTTTTCCATGAAAATATTAGTCGTCGATGATGATGAATGCATCAGGGCAACCCTGAAAGACGCAATGGAAAGTCTCGGGCATGAGGTTTCATGCGCGTCGAACGGGATTGAGGCTCTGGAGCAATACCGCAAGGACAAACCTGACATTGCGATAATTGACATAATAATGCCGCGCAAGGAAGGCATAGAGACTATACTTGAACTTTCTTATGAGCTTCACTTCAAAAACATAATCGCAATGACCGGAGGCGGAATGATATCTGCCATGAACTACCTGGAAATGGCGAAAAAGGCGGGTGTTTTCTACGCAATGAAAAAACCTTTCGCTATCGCAGAACTTACCGGAAAAATCAACGAAATGTCCGAAAAAATATACAATGACAAACTTAGTTTAAGCACCAGCCACAGGTAGTGTGCCTTTTTTCAGAGAAGCTCTGAGCTTACGGTGTTCCAGAGGAGAAGTCCCTTGTCGTTCAGACGCAGATTCTTTTCTGTTATCTCCATCAGATTTTCGGATGAGAAGAACTGGCATTCGCCGATTATTTTTTCCGTGAGGGCATTGCCTGCCTTACCTCGGAAACGCTCAATATCCCAGCCGTCCGTCAACCGAAGTCCCATTACAAAGATTTCGCGGAGTCTTTTTTCCGGGGTTATGATGTCCATCTCCGGATCTTTGCCTGCGAGCCACTGACTGATGTCCGGCGGATTCGTCCAGCGGTCGGAGCCGTCGAAGGATGATGCGGCCGGTCCGAATCCTATATAGGTGTCGCCAAGCCATATATCGGTATTGTGACGGCACTCAAAAGAGGGGCGTGAGTAATTGGATATCTCATATCGGAGGAAGTTCTTTTTCCCGAGAATCTGTCCAGCGGTTTCCCACATTGTTGCAGATAATTCATCGTCGGGAACTTTGATATTTTTGTCTGACGCGAGGCTGCTTCCCTCTTCTATGGTAAGGGAATAGGCTGAAATGTGTTTTACTCCGGAATCTACGGCTTGTGAAAGTTCGGAAGACCATTCTTCAAGAGTCTGTCCGGGTATCGCGTATATGAGGTCGGTCCCTATGTTTTCTATTCCTTTGGAATTCAGCAGATTAAGTGCATTGTAAAAGGTTTCGGGGTTTCCATTTCTACCTAAAACTTTTCTTAGCGCCGGAGAGAATGACTGAACGCCCATGCTTACTCTGTCGGCGTATTTTGAAATGACGGCGGCTTTTTTTTCGTCGAGCGATTCGGGGTTGCACTCTATTGAAAATTCGCTGACACTCTCGAGATTAAAGCTATCGGCGATTATTGAAAAAAGATTTTCGAGAGAGGAAGCGTTGAGCGAGTTTGGGGTACCGCCGCCGATAAAGATACTTTGGGGCGCAGGGCATGACGGTGCGTATTTTTTGAAATCGCGTCGCAGTTTTTCGAGGTAATTTTCGATTCGGGGTTGTGCGGCACCGGCGACTGAGTAGAATGCGCAGTAGGCGCATTTTGAGCTGCAGAACGGGACGTGGATGTATATTCTATTGAATGTTTTGAAGGACAATGTATTACTCCGCATCTTTTTCAGATGAATGCGCAGACTATGGTAATATTGTCTTCGCCACCGCCTCGGAGAGAGGCGTTGAGTAGATTTTTTACGGCGTCATGCGGATTTTGTTCGGAGGACATCATCTTTTTTATCATATTGTCGTCCATATGGTTGGTGAGCCCGTCGGAACATAGCATATATCTGTCGCCAGGCTTATTGTCAAAAATATTTAATTCGGGTTCGAGGCCCGGGTTGGGGCCGACGGATTTAGATATTATATGTGCGAACGGGTGTGTCAGGGCTTCCTCTTCGGATATTATATTTTTTCTTACGAGTTCGGCCACGAAGCTATGGTCCTGTGTCAGTCGTTCAATCTTGTCTTCTCTTACTCTATAGAGGCGACTGTCGCCGGCGTGCGCTACTATGATTGAATTTTTCAAGATGACTGCGGCGACGACGGTGGTGCCCATGGGGTGCTGTATTTTATATTTTTCATTTATCCGGAAAATGATTTCATTAGTGTAACGGAGCTCGTCATCGAGGAATTTTTTCCACTCTTCGTTCTCGGTATCCTCGGTAAATCTGGCGTCCCTGAATGAAGAGAGGAGCAGTTTTAAACAGAGGTTGCTGGCGATATCCCCGCTTTCGTGTCCGCCTATACCATCGGCTACGGCGACAAAGCTCATGTGTTTTCCGGGCGAGAGGTAATACGCGAAGCTATCTTCGTTATGATCCCTCACAAGCCCGATATGGGTGTCTGCTGACACTTTTTCCATAATATGTTCTGATGTTTCTGTTTTGTGCCCGTCGCTCATAAATCGTAAAATAATAAAGTTCAATGGTTTTATATATCCTTCCAGAGTAGAAAAATCAAGCCATTTTGAATATTGCTTTTGAATTATATGCCGATTCGATTTATCTTTTGTTTATCAGGGCATTTTCCAGATTCTATAAAATGGTAATATAAAAAACCGGAGAAAGAACTATGAAAGATGTCGGGCAAGTTCGTAACCTCGCGGTCGCCGGACACGGCGGATGCGGAAAAACCTCACTCTGTGACCTAATCCTTTTCAAAGCCGGGGCCGTCGAACGGCGCGGGCGAGTGGAACAGAAGACAAGCGTATCGGACTATACTCCCGACGAGCAGGAAAAATTGAGCAGTATTTACGCGACTCCGCTCTTTTGTACCTGGCAAAATACTGATTTATTCATGATTGACACTCCCGGCTACGGCGAATTTATCGGTGAAGCCAGTTCTGCAATAAGGGCGTGTGATAATATTCTTGTGGTGATAGATGCCGCGTCCGGTTTAGACGTAGGTAGCACAAGGGCTTGGAAAATAGCTCGCGAGCAGGGAAAACCCCGTTTCTTTTTCATAAATAAGCTTGACGGCGAAAGGGCCGACTATTTCAAGACGCTCGAACAGCTTCAGGAGGCATATGGGAAGACCGTTTGCGTGCCATTCACTCTGCCGATTGGGAACAATGCGGACTTTAAGAGTGTTCATCATGTAATCAGAAGCACAGAGGCCGCGCCTCAGGAAATAGAGGAATATGTAAAGAAGTATAAAGAGCTTCTTATGGACACTATTGCCGAGTCCGATGAGGCGCTTATGACCCGTTATCTTGATGGGGAAGAGCTTTCTGAATCCGAAATTTCCAAGGGGCTTCACAAGGCAATCCAGGAAGGCAGCCTCGTCCCGGTCTTCGCCGGAAGTGTTGAAAAAGATATCGGCATAACCGAACTTATGAACAGCTTTGTCAATCTTTATTCTCATCCGCTTGCGACGGGAAAGATCAAGCTTAATGACGGCGCTGAGATAGATGGAAGTGTTGACGGCGAACCGCTTGCGCTTGTCTTCAAGTCTGTTGTCGACCCATTTATCGGGCAAATGACGTTTTTTAAGGTGAGGAACGGCGTTTTTAAATCTGATTCAGAAGTTTTTAACGTTTCGACACAGGCCAAAGAGCGTTTTGGCACGATAATGATAATGGACGGCAAAACACAGATACCCGTTGATAAGGTTGGTCCCGGAACAATCGCCGCCATAGCGAAACTTAAGAACACAAAGATTTCCAATACTCTCAGTTCGGGCAGTAACGCACATCTGCTTCCTGAAATGGTATTTCCAAAGCCCGTGATGTCATATGCCGTTACAGCGGTGAAAAGCGGCGAGGATGAAAAAATCATTTCCGGTCTCTCGAAGCTCGCGGAATGCGACCCGACAATGAAAATATCACGCCATGAAGAGACGCATGAGCTTCTTCTTTCGGGGATGGGGGACCAGCACCTGCATATAATTATCAAGAAGCTTAAAGACAATGCAAAGGTGGATGTAAATCTTAAAAGCCCAAAAATTCCCTACAGGGAAACCATTACCAGCGTCGCTGACTCCATGTACAGGCACAAGAAGCAGAGCGGCGGACACGGGCAGTTTGCCGAAGTTCATCTGCGTGTTGCTCCGAATGAGGCGGGATTCGAATTCGTCAACGATATTGTTGGCGGCGCTATTCCTAGAAACTTCATCCCGGCCGTTGAAAAGGGCGTTGTCGAGGCGATGGCAAGAGGCCCGCTTGCGGGCTGTACCGTCGAAAATATGAAAGTTTCCGTTTATGATGGAAAGTTCCATCCTGTCGACTCTTCCGAAATGGCTTTCAAGATTGCATCCAGGATGGCCTTCAGGAAGGCTATGGAAATGGCGCGGCCCGTTCTGCTCGAACCAATTATGAAAGTCGCGATAATGGTTCCGGACGATTATACCGGAGACATAACAGGAGACCTTAACCACAAGCGCGGCCGTATCCTGGGCATGGGAGTGGAGGAAGGCTTTGAAGTTGTGAACGCGGAAGTACCACTCGTCGAAATGTCTAAATATGCCACCGAGTTGAGGAGTATGACTCACGGACGCGGGCAGTTTGAGATGGAATTTTCGCGCTACGAAGTGGTTCCGGCTGCCATAGCGGGCGACATAATAAATAAGTTCAAGGTGGAGAACCAGCACCTGGAGGAATGATTAAGTTCATACTATGAAAAGAGTTATATTCTACTTTTCCGCGACTGGCAACACGCTCACCGCTGCGCGTGAATTCGCGGAAGAACTGGGAGATACGCAAATCGTGTCAATTCCCGCTCTGGGCGGTGAACCTTATAACATAAAAGGTCTGGATGTGGGAATTGCATTTCCTGTTTACTCGGGGATTATGCCCAATATCGTTACGCGTTTTGTCGAAAGCATGTCCCCATCGCCCGGGCAATATTTTTTCGGGATATGTACCTGCGGCGGATTGCCGCTTGGCGCGCTTGATCATCTTGACCGGGTTCTCAGGAAAAAAGGAGCAAAGCTTTCTATCGGTACCGGGCTGGTTATGCCATCAAACTATCTGCCCTTCGGTGAAGCGCCATGTGAAAGAAAACAAAAGGCCATGTTTGAAAAAGCTTCGCGCGAAATATCAAGGGCTGTGAAAATTGTCGGCGCCGGCAATAAAGGATGCATCCGCAGTACCTTCTTTCCGCTGAACATGTTTTCCCGCGTGAGCGAGAGATTTTTTGCATCGCGTTTTCATCTTGACGCAAAAAAGTTCCGCGTGAGTTCCTCATGTACGGGCTGCGGGCTTTGCGCGCGGGTCTGCCCCGTCGGCAACATCGAAATGACGGACGGCCGACCGGTGTGGGGGGATAAATGCGAACTTTGTTATGGATGCATCAACTGGTGCCCATGCAATGCGATAGACTGCGGACGTTTCACCTCCGGGAAAAAACGCTATCACCACCCAGGCATAAGCCCCGAAGATATTGCCCCTTCTTCTTCCATTTCCTGATATTGTAAGCGGCGGAATTTTACAATTCGTAATAGGCAGACATTATGTCGGTAAAATAGGTCATAGTGCTTGTGTCGAATTTTTTGGGTGTGTCGGCGTGACCGTCAACATAGAGCATAGGAATGCAGCTCGCGTGGTTTAATGCGGCAAAGCCGGACCCGACAGAGAATGAGGCGCAGTTCTGGCTGTAGTTGTCCTTGTCTGAGTCATCTTTCGCAAAGCTGGAATTATTGGATTCCTCCACGATAACGATTTTCGATGGCCCCGTAGCACTCTTTGAAAAATCAGAATCACGCCAGCTTCCGAAAGTTCCGGTTTTCATGAAAATCTCATGACAGTTCAACGCGTAGGAAAATTCAGCATCGCCTTTTTCAATGGGACATCTGTAAGAGTTTTTTGATGACTGGTCTTCGGTTATAAGATTCATCCATCCTTCAGGCTCTCCCCACTTGGGCGCTCCGCTTGCCGGCGCGTAAAGGCCGCCAGAATTTACCGTGTAACTTGCGAGAAGCTTGCTGATTTGAGAAAGATTACCCTGGCATTTTATTGTCTGAGCCCTGAGCTTCGATGAACTAAGGGCCGGCAACAGCAACCCGGCCAGGATGGAAATCACGGCAATAACCACTAGCAGCTCAATAAGCGAAAACCGGTTCTCATAAATCTGTTTTTTTTTCATTGTCTTGGATTCCTCCGTGAAAATACTATAGCTCCATTCTCCTGAATTTGTTCGCAAATCCGGGAAAAAAGTTAAAATGAAGAAAGCCTTCCCTCGCAAAATGTGCCGGATTTGTGTATAGTCCCGACATGAAAACGATATTTATAATCCTATTTTTATTAGTTGCTTCGTTCCGGCTCGCGGCGGGTTTCACAGGGAAGACCGTGGGGGTTTCCGATGGCGATACTATAACGGTTTTGTGCGGCGGAAAGGGAGTCAAGGTACGTCTTTATGGGATAGACTGTCCCGAAAGCAGTCAGGATTTCGGACAGGCCGCGAAAAAATTCACTTCAAATATGGTTTACGGCAGGACTGTGGAGGTGAAAGAAAAGGGTACCGATCAGTATGGAAGAACTGTTGGAATCGTAACTGTCAGCGGTAAAAATTTGAATCTTGAACTTCTCAACAACGGTCTTGCCTGGTATTACAAGACTTACGCGAAAAAAGAAAAGGATTTTGCCTCTGCCCAAGCGAGGGCAAAGGCTTCAAGAACAGGTTTGTGGACGCTGGCTACCCCTATTCCTCCATGGGAATACCGCAGAGAACTCCGGAATATAGAGGACAGGCCCGAACGTAAATCGCCGGAATATTCCATATCATCCGACTGGGCCGCTATTCTCGTGGCTATTCTTGCCCTGCTTTCGGGCGTAGGCGCAAAAAGATTGCTGCGTTCGGGAAAAAAATCACGGGGAAAATAGTTTTGTTCAGGATTTGGAAACTCCTGCCTGTTCAAATGTCGCCATTTCCCGCATGATTTTGAGACCGGCCCTGATGATATGGATGGCAAGTACTGCCCCAGTTCCTTCACCCAATCTCATGTCAAGGTCGAGAAGCGGCTTCACCCCTATTTCACCCATTATTCTGCGATGCCCTGAATCTGCGGAAAGGTGTCCGAAGAAACAGTAGGACGCGATATCCCTGTTAAGCTTTATTGCGCAGAGCGCCGCAGCGCCCGAAATGAAGCCGTCAATTACAACAGGGACTTTCCTTGCCGCGGCACCGATGACTGCTCCGCAGATTCCGGCAATCTCAAAACCACCAAGTGCGGCCATTATTTCAAGGGGAGAATTTAATCTTGAACAGTTGACGTTTATCGCCTCTTCAATTGTTTGTATTTTGCGGATGAGGCGATGCTCATCTATTCCCGTGCCGCGTCCGGTTATATCACGTGGCGGAATATCGAGAAAAGCAGAGTAAAGGGCGGTTGATGCAGTGGTATTGGCTATTCCCATATCTCCGGTCGCGATGAGGGTCGCCCCTTCATCTATTGCTTTCCAGGCTTCCTCTATGCCGATGAAAATAGCCTTTTGGGCATCTTCAACGCTCATCGCCGGACCCTTTGTGAAATTTGCCGTGCCACGTGCGACTTTTCGCTGTATGACCCCCTGAAACGGGCAGTCGGCTGCGACACCGGCGTCGATAATCCTTACTGTTACGTCTTCAAGTTTCGCGAGTACGTTTACTGCGGCTCCGCCGGAAGCGAAATTAGCCACCATCTGAGCTGTCACCTCCTGTGGAAATGCACTTACTCCCTCTTCGGCGACACCGTGGTCTCCTGCGAATGTCAGCACCGTAGCTTTTTCAATCGAAGCATTTATATCGCCTCTTGCAGCGACATATTTTACGGCGCATTCCTCAAGCATTCCAAGGCTTCGCTGGGGCTTTGTAAGCGAATCGAGTCTTGCCCATGCAAGTTTTTCAACATCCTTATCGGGAAGGATTACCGATGAAATAACATTTTTTAGATCCATTGCTTATTCACTCCAGATTTTTTTATAAGCACAGGGATTCCGCTTACCGCGAGAATCACGTTTTCGACAGCTTGTGCGATTTTCTGATTAACGAACCCGGCATCGTCCCTGAATCTTCTCGAAATAGGGTCGCCGGGGACTATGCCGCAGCCGACTTCGTTTGATACAAAGGCCAGCGGAACTTTTATATTGCGTATTGTTTCCAGCAGTTCCGTGGTGCGGTTTTCGAGGTTTTCATCTTCAAGCATCATAAGATTGGAAATCCAGAGCGTCAGACAGTCCACAAGTATAAAGTCGGCTCCCTGGCTGACGGCCTTTTCTATGGCGCCTGTCAGCGCCATTTTTTCTTCGATCAAGGTCCATTTTCCGCCGCGGTCCGCCTTGTGTATCCTGATTCTCTCATCCATTTCCGAATCGCCTGCCCAGCCCGTGGCAATATAGAAAGGTTTTACGCTTTTCTCTGCCAGAGACAACGCGATGCGGCTCTTTCCGCTTCTTGCCCCGCCCGTTACAAGAAATGTACTCGTTTTCATTCTCTTAACCCCGTTGTTGACGTTGATAAACTAACAATAGCACTTATTTTAATTTATCATATACAATTAAGGAAGCGGCATGATGGCAAAATTCAAAACAGGGGATTTAAATAAGCTCCCATTCGAGGAGGCTTTGAAAAGATTAGAGGAAATCGTTGAGAAAATGGAGAACGGCAGTCTGCCGCTCGAAGAAATGATTTCGTGTTTTGAAGAAGGAAACGCCCTTTCAAAACTCTGCGGGAAAAAACTCAGCGAACTCGAAAAGAAAATCGAAATCCTCGTAAAGGAAAATGCATCCGGCGGCGAATGGAAAGACTTTGAGTCGGATGATGAGTCAGAAAATGCAGATATCGAAGATGATGCCACTGAAACAGTGCCTGAGTCCTCTGAAGAAAATGGAAAGCTTCCTTTCTGAGCAGGACAAAAGATAAAGAACGAGTAAAGTATAGTCAGAGCTTTTTTCATTGTCAGATTATGGTATTATCAATAAGTCTTGTGGTCCCGAAATATGCCGCGACTGCGATGAGCAGCGGCCTTTCAAAATTACAGTCCGGTTCAAGGGTTTCGGCATCAACAACTTCGACATAATCAACCCTGCCTCCGTTCGAAGATATTTTTGAGGAGACAAAGTCTCTAAGACCGGCGCTGTCACCAAATATTTTTTTTCCGGCTTCCCTGAGTGCGGAAGAAATTGAAAGAGCGTTCTTCCGTTCATCAGGAGAAAGATATTTATTCCTGGAACTCATGGCAAGTCCGTCGGCTTCGCGCACGATTGGGCCTGCAATGATTTTTACCGGAAAATTAAGGTCGCGCACCATCCGTTTTATCACTGCCAGCTGCTGGGCGTCCTTCTGTCCGAAGACGGCAAGATCGGGAAGTACGGCGTTGAAAAGTTTGGCTACGACAGTCGTAACACCTCTGAAGTGAAGGGGTCTTGATTTCCCGCAGAGGCCCTTGGAGAGGGAATCTTCGGTTATCCATGTGCTGGCGCCTGTTGGGTACATTTCGGAAGCTTCCGGCGCAAATATCGCGTCGGTTCCACGTTCATGGCAAAGACGCGAATCGCGTTCAAAGTCGCGCGGGTACCTGGAAAAATCTTCATTAGGCCCGAATTGTGTTGGGTTCACAAATATGGTCACGACCACAATGTCCGCTTCTTTTTTTGCTATATCGATAAGCGACATATGTCCTTCATGGAGAAAACCCATAGTCGGCACGACCGCAACTTTTTTCCCGTCTCTTTTAGAAGAGAGCGAGAAAACCTGCATTTCTTTTATGCTATTGAATATTTTCATACTTGTATTTGATTAGACGTTGAACTCAGTTAGTTTATTATAGTCGTTTTTAATGATTTTTAAATACCGGGTGTTCTCATGATTGAAAGAAAGAGCGAGAGTATGGATGAATTACTGCCGCCTGAATCAAAACTTTCGATGCTTCTGGAAGGGAGACTGGCAGACCCTCATTCCATACTGGGAATGCACAGAGATGATCAACTGGACGCGGTCATTGTAAGATGTTACGACCCGGGGGCTGCGACCGTTACACTGCTTCGCGGGAATTCCAGAATAAAGATGGCGAAGATTGAAAAGAGCGGCCTTTTTGCGGTTAAATTTCCCGGAGAAAGAAATCTTTTCGCATACAAAATTGAAAAAACTTTCGATGACGGTCAAATATTTACATCGGAAGACCCTTATTGCTTCCTTCCCGGCGTGGGCGAAATGGATACCTATCTCTTCAATCAGGGCGAGCATCAGAGAATTTACGAAATACTGGGGGCCCATCCCCGCAGTTTTGGGGAAGTAAAAGGCGTGGTTTTCGCCGTCTGGGCACCTACGGCTGAACGGGTGTCGGTAGTCGGCGGCTTCAACTGCTGGGACGGCCGACGGCACATGATGCGAGTAATCGGAAGCTCCGGAATATGGGAGCTTTTTATTCCTGGACTTCTTGACGGCGACATATATAAATATGAAATAAGAGCGGCAAACGGCGATATCTTTCTGAAACTCGACCCCTATGCCTATCGTATAGAAATGAGACCCAAAAGCGCCGGAATAATATGTGATACAACGCATTTTAGCTGGGACGACGGCGAATGGATGAACCAGAGAAAAAGCCGCAACTGGCACGAATCGCCGATAAGTATTTATGAAATACACCTTGGCACATGGCGCCATCCGAGTCTGAGGCCGATAGACGGTTCCAATGAAGACGACTTTCATAACTACCGGGAGCTTGCTCATGCCCTGGCCGATTACGTAATCGAAATGGGTTACACCCATGTCGAACTGCTCCCCATTTCCGAACATCCATTCGATCAGTCTTGGGGTTATCAGGTTTCCGGCTTCTATGCGCCGACCGCGCGCTACGGGACACCGGAGGACTTTGTGTATTTTGTCAACTATTTGCACAATAAGGGGATAGGTGTTTTTCTCGACTGGGTTCCCGCACATTTTCCGAAAGATGCCTTTTCTCTTGGCCGCTTTGACGGGACGGCCCTTTACGAACACGCCGATCCGCGCCAGGGGGAACATAAGGATTGGGGTACATATATATTCAATTTCGGGCGCCACGAAGTACGCAACTTTCTTATGGGCAACGCTTTATTCTGGATGGAAAAATATCATATCGACGGTCTTCGCGTTGATGCCGTTGCCTCGATGCTTTATCTCAACTATTCCCGTGATGATGGTGACTGGATACCCAATAAGTACGGCAGCAATGAAAACCTCGACGCCATTTCGTTCATAAAGAGACTTAACGAACTCACGCACGGACTTCATCCAGGAACTCTCATGTTCGCGGAGGAGTCGACGGCGTGGCCGATGGTCTCAAGGCCTGTCTACCTGGGCGGTCTCGGTTTCGACTTCAAGTGGAATATGGGATGGATGCACGATACCCTGGAATATTTCAAGGATGATCCTGTATTCCGCAGCTACAGCCATGGCAAAATAACATTCTCTATGCTTTACGCATTTTCTGAAAACTTCATTCTTCCATTCAGTCATGACGAGGTCGTTCACGGAAAACGTTCATTGCTCGACAAAATGCCGGGCGACTATACTCTCAAGTTCGCTAACTTAAGGTGTATGCTTTCCTACATGATAACCCACCCCGGCAAAAAACTGCTCTTTATGGGTTGTGAAATAGCTCAATGGACGGAGTGGAGAGACAAAGGCTCGCTTGACTGGAACATCCTCGAATATCCCTCCCACAGCTCCATAAAGAAAATGGTCGCAGACCTCAACTGTCTCTATCGTGAAAACTCGAGCCTCTGGGAGGATGACTTCTCGCCGAACGGCTTCGAGTGGATCGACGGAAGCGACTATCAGCAGTCGATAATCGCATACGTGAGATGGAATAAAAACCATTCCATTCCGGTTGTCGCGGTGATGAACTTCACCCCCGTCCCGAGGTATGACTATAATCTCGGCGTGCCATGGGGCGGCAGATGGAAAGAGATTTTCAATTCCGATAGAGCCGAATACGGCGGATGGGGCAATATAAATAATTACGCGATAGATGCATATGATGGTCTTTGTCACAATAAGCCCCATCACGTAAATATAAAACTGCCCAGCCTTGGCGTGGTTATCCTCAAGCCCGAATATTGCTGAACCTCATGGAAAGGATGATATGTTAATAATTCCCGCAATCGATATAAGAAACGGCAAATGCGTAAGGCTCGTACAGGGCGATTACGCACGCGAAACGGTTTATTCCGATTCACCGTCGGAACAGGCACTGAAGTGGCAGGATGGTGGCGCGCGGTTCATTCATCTTGTGGATCTTGACGGGGCTAAAGAGGGGAAACCAGTCAACCTCGGGGCAATAAGGGAAATATGTTCGGCATTGAAAATTCCAGCAGAGATGGGTGGAGGAATAAGAACGATCGAAGATGTCGAAAAGGTGCTTGATTCGGGAGTGTCCCGCGTGATAATCGGAACGACCGCGTGCGAAAATCCCGAGCTCATTCAGATAATGCTGGAAAAGTTCGGACCCGAAAAAATAGTCATAGGCATTGACGCCAAAAACGGAAAGGCCGCCGTCAAGGGCTGGCTTGAGTCATCGGGAATAGACGCCGTAGAACTGGCCGTCAAAATGACGAAGCTGGGCGTCAGGAAAATTATTTATACCGATATTTCCACGGATGGGATGCTCAGTGGCCCCAACCTTCAAGCAGCAGCGGCACTCTGTGATAAAGTACCTTCATGCGGAATCATTTCTTCCGGCGGAATATCATGCGCGGACAATGTCAGCAGATTGATTGAGCTTGAAAGACCAAACCTTGAGGCGGTAATAGTCGGGAAAGCCCTTTATGACGGCAGGGTTTCGCTGGCAGAGCTTCTAGCGGTGGCGGGAGAATAAAGTACTTTAGACATTCAGGGAGGATTTGAATTATGAGCGACTGTATTTTCTGTAAGATAGTCAATGGCGAAATACCGTCAACGAAAATATACGAGGACGAACTGGTCTTTGCGTTCATGGATATATCCCCGATAAATCCAGGGCATGTTCTCGTAATTCCTAAAGAACACCATGTAAGCTGCGCCTCAATACCGGAAGAAACTGCGGGAAGAATTTTCCATATAGCGTCCAGAGTCGGAGTGGCCTGCAAACGCGCGCTCGACATACCCGGCTTCAATCTGCATCTGGCAGATGGCTCCTGCGCCGGACAGGTCGTGATGCACGCGCATCTTCACGTAGTCCCGAGAGATCCTGAGGACGGGTTTCGCTGGAACTGGCGTCAGACAAAATATGCAAGCGATGCCGAACGTGAATCCATCGCTTCCGGGATAAAGGAGAAATTTAAATTATGAGTTCATTACTGGAAAAATGTTTTTCACTCTGCGCATCTGAAAAACGACCCGCGCTTATAGCTTATATAACGGCTGGAGATCCCGATTATCAGAGAAGTCTTGCCGTCGCTGACGCTGTCATAGAGGCCGGCGCAGACATTGTCGAACTTGGAGTTCCTTTCTCCGACCCGCTTGCGGATGGCGAGGCGAATCAGCTTGCCGCGCAAAGGGCCCTTGAGTCTGGGATGACTCCATGGAAAGTCCTTGACTTGGCAAAGGAAATAAAAGAGAAGCATCCTTCTGTCCCGCTGGTACTTTTTACCTATCTCAATCCGGTGGCCTACTCAGGGGGACTAGGCAAGTACTGCGGCGATGCCGTTTTAAACGGAATTGACGCCATACTTCCGCTTGACCTTCCCCCCGAGGAATATTCAGAGTACGAAAAGGATATCGTCTCGTCAGGAATCAAAACGGTAATACTTGTAGCCCCGACAACTGGGGAAGAAAGAATGAAAAGCCTTTGCTCCAATGCGGACGCTTTTATATATTATGTTTGCAGAGAAGGGGTTACGGGCGAAAGAAAAGAGTTTGCTTCAGGAGTGCATGAAAGGGTAGAACTCATCCGCAAATATACGAAGCTTCCCGTTGTCGTCGGATTCGGAATAGCATCACCGGAACATGTCATCGCGGCGGCGGCGACGGGGGTTGACGGCGTCGTTGTAGGAAGCGCGATAGTAAGAAAAGTCGAAGCCTTTGCGCATGGGAAAGGTTCGCTGAAGGAAATTAAGGATTTTGTATCTTCGCTAAGGCAGGCCCTGTAATAAAAATTGCTATGGAGGGGGTAAATGGGTAATAATGCTCCGTCAGGCGGCCGTGAACATTGGAGCGGTCAGTTGGGGTTTGTTCTTGCGGCAGCCGGTTCCGCGATAGGCTTGGGGAACATCTGGAAATTTCCATACATCACAGGGGAAAACGGGGGGGGCGCCTTTGTCCTGATATATCTTGCCTGTATACTTCTTATCGGGCTGCCCGTAATGCTTTGCGAAATAATACTGGGCAGACATACGCAAAAGAATCCCGTGGGCGCTTTTAAAGCGCTGGCGCCAAAATCTTCACTGACGGCACACCTGTTCAGTATAATGATGCTTATATCCGGAATAGCGCTTATCTGTTTTGATGCCTACGGATGGGGGATAATTTTTCTGCTCACAAGTTTCATGATTTTCAAATATGGCTGGGTCATTCCCGGGATAATGAGTGTTTTTGCGGGATTTATAATCCTTTCATACTACAGTGTTGTCGGCGGCTGGACAATCACGTATTTTTGTAGTTCGATCTCAGGTTCTTTATCGTTTCAAAATTCTGCGGAGGCAGCCGCGTTTTTTGATACGCTCAAAGTCAATCCCTTGACGTGCAGTGTTTTTCACATTGCGTTCATGGTCATTACTTGTCTTATAATATACAGCGGGGTCAGAAAAGGCATAGAACGCTGGAGCCGCATCCTGATGCCGGCCCTTTTTATAATCCTTATGGCTTTGATATTGAGGGGGATAACTCTGCCGGGCGCACTGGATGGAGTAGATTTTTTTCTGCGCCCCGATTTTAGTAAAATAAAGCCGCAGAGTGTACTTACCGCGCTGGGGCACGCATTTTTCACGCTGAGTCTTGGGATGGGCGCGATTATTACTTACGGCAGTTATGTGTCGAAAAACGAAAATCTTTTCAAAGCCTCTCTTTCGATTGTCGGTCTTGACACTCTTGCGGCAATAATGGCGGGACTGGCTATATTTCCCGTGGCTTATGCGGTGAAAATAAACCCCGAATGCGGCCCGGGTCTGGTTTTTCAGACCCTTCCACTCGTATTTGCAAAAGTTCCACTCGGCAGTTTCTGGTGTGCCGTTTTTTTCCTGCTTCTTTTCATCGCGGCACTGACTTCAGCCATGAGTCTTCTTGAAGTGGTGGTCTCTTTCTCTATGGATGAGTTGAAATGGACAAGACACTTCGCCACAATCGTTTGCGGAGGTAGCATAACTCTGCTTGGCTGCTTTTCCGCCGTGAGCGTCTCGAACTGGAAAAATATCGAATGGCTCCATTCGATGCTTGTGGACATATTCAATACTTCGCAAAGCAGTTTCTTCGATTTCATGGACAACCTGGGGGCAAACTGGTTGCTGCCGCTGGCCGGACTTTTTATCGCCCTCTTTACTGGGTGGATATGGGGAACAAAAAAAGCAGTGGATGAGATGAGGAACGGCTCCCAGAATTTCGCGGACGTGAATTTCTTCTCGTTCCTCGCGGGCCTGAAGGATGACCCGGGCCATAACTCCCGGGTACATGTTCTTACCCTTGCATCGTTGTGGGGAATATTCGTGAGATTCATCGCGCCTGCCGCCATACTGATTGCGTTTCTTCATACCGCGGGATGGATAAAATATTAAGGAGCATCTGCGATGGACGGAATCATTGAAAAACTTATGGATAAGACAATTTCGCTGGGAGCATCCGATCTTTTCATATGCTCCGGCAAGGCGCCGTCATGCAGGAAATCCGGCGAGCTTGTCAAAGTTTCCGAGGATATCATCAACAGTGCGGATATAGATTCTTTCAGAGTGCGGATTCTGCTTCCCGACTTCGAAAAAATATACAGTGAAAAGGGCGCCTGGGACTCGGGCTTCACGGGCTCTTCGGGGCAGCGTTTCAGAATAAATTTCTATGTAAGTCAAGGACTTCCCGCGCTTGCCGCGCGCCCGCTGCCATCAGCAAGCGGCCTCGAATTCAGTAATCTCAATCTTCCTGAGGCAATAAAGGACTTTGCCGAGGCGAAGCGCGGACTCATCCTAATCGCCGGCTCGTCCGGAAGCGGGAAATCCACGACAATGTCAGCTATCGTCAATTACATAAACAAGAACTACGCACGGCATGTGGTAAGTATAGAGGACCCCATAGAGTTCATACACAATGATTTAAAAAGCGTTATCTCGCAACGCGAAGTAGGCACCGACACATATAGTTTCGCGGAAGCATTGCGTAACGTGGTAAGGGAAAGCCCCGACGTTATCGTAATCGGGGAAATGCGTGACCTCGACACAATGCAGACTGCGGTAAACGCCGCGCTGACGGGGCATCTGGTAATTTCGACAATCCATACCGCCGACACTATCCAGTCAATAGAAAGAATCATCAACTACTATCCCGACCACCTGAGACAGCAGGCATCCGACGACCTTTCTCTAGCGCTTGTCGGAATAATCGCACAGCGGCTCATTCCGTCGAAAGACGGTTCGCTCCTTCCCTCCTGTGAAATACTCAAGGCCACTCCGCTCGTGAGAAACCTCATATCCTCAAGAAATTTCGGTGACCTTGAAAATGTGCTCCGCCGAGGGGCCGAAGACGGCATGACAACCTTCACGAGGGCAATCTCGGAGCTTTGCAAATCAGGAAAAATATCCATTGAAGCCGGAGCCGTTGCTGCTACGAATAGGGAAGAACTTATGCTCCTTGTCCAGGGAATGGAAAGCGGAATAGAAACCTTCAGGGACTTATTCAAGGACGGCGACCTTGGCTCAGGCGACTCGGTAAATATGAAAAAACTTCTCCATTCGGCAGTCAGCAACAAGGCAAGCGATCTCATCATCAGCGCAGGCTGCCGCCCGGTACTCAGAGTGGATGGCGATCTCAATGAACTCGAAACCGAAGTACTTACCGCGTCAGTTACAAAAAAACTTCTTTTCAGCATCGTAAACCAGCATCAGAGAGTGCTTTTCGAGGATTCAAGGGAACTCGATTTCGCTCTTACCGTGAGCCTTCCTCTCAAATCGCCGGACGGCAATGTATCCGAATCCGTACACCGCTTCCGCATAAACGCCTTTTATCAGCGCGGCAACGTCTCAATGGCGGCAAGAGTAATAAACCAGAAAATACCATCGCCGGAATCCCTCGGTATTCCGGGTCCGATAACGGAATTTGCCGATAAAAAGCAAGGCCTGGTGCTCGTAACCGGGCCTACAGGCCATGGGAAAAGTACAACATTGGCAAGCCTCATAGACCGTATAAACTCCAGGAGGTCGTGTCACATAATCACCGTCGAAGACCCGATAGAGTTCGTACACGAAAATAAATTGGCGGTAATCGAACAGCGCGAGGTGCATTCCGATACACTGAGCTTCGCAAACTCTCTCAAATACGTCTTGCGCCAAGACCCCGATGTCATACTCGTGGGAGAAATGCGCGACAATGAGACTATCGCCGCCGCCCTTACCGCCGCAGAAACAGGACACCTTGTATTCGCGACACTTCATACGAACGATGCCCCCCAGTCAATAGACAGGATTGTAGATTCGTTCCCGCAACACCAGCAGAACCAGATACGTATCCAGCTTGCGGCCTGCGTACTCGGCATCGTTTCGCAACGTCTCATCCCGCTCAAATCGGGTGATGGCCGTGTCGCCGTGTTCGAGGTACTTTCAGGCACATCCGCCGTCAAGGCCCTCATTCGCGAGGGAAAGACCCATCAGATAAAGTCCATAATGCAGACGAGTAGCAAGAGCGGTATGATTACAATGGAAAAAGCGCTCGGCGAGCTTTATTCAAAAAATATCATTTCCCGTAAAGACATGATGAGTTATACCCATATCTCGGATGACCCCCCCCCTCCACCCCCGACTCTTGAGTCTAATCCCAATCAAAAGTCAGAGAATTCCTAAAATCACGTTTTCCTGTTTTATTTTTCCTTTATTTCTGTTATATTCCGCAACAGGAATAAAAGAAGTGAGGAATATTTTTCAGAGATGACAGTTAAGCCACAATATTATTATAAACAGTCGGCGGTAATACCGTTTGTAGTGGAAGAATCTTGTGTGAAAGTTTTTCTCATCACTTCCAGAAAAAATAAGCACTGGATAATCCCTAAGGGAATAGTCGAAAAAAATCTAAGCCCTGGCGCGTCAGCCGCAAAGGAAGCCTTCGAAGAGGCTGGAATCAAAGGGCAGCTCATGCCGGAACCGATAGGTTCATATACGTATGAGAAGTGGAACGGCATATGTAATGTGGAGGTCTTTGCGATGGAAGTCGATGAAATATTCTCGGACTGGGAGGAAAAAGCCTTCAGAAGCAGGACCGTGGTCGATATCGAAAAGGCCGTTGAAATGGTCTTTCCTGAGGAATTGCGCGCAATAATGATGAACTTCAATTCTACGAAAGAGTCTAAACCATGAAAAAAATCAACGCGTCTCTTTTTATTCTCATCGCATTTATGTTTTTCAACGTTTTCGCAGGGGAAAATGCTGTCACCCAGACGTCTACCATAGATGCCTTGCTCAAAGGGCTTTATGAAGGAGACGTCACGCTCGGGGATATGAGAAAATATGGAAATTTCGGGATAGGCACAGTTGATTTTCTCGATGGCGAACTTCTCCTATTCGAGGGCACTTTCTACAACGTAAAAAGCTCAGGCGCTGTCGTAAGCCCGCCGGACGACACCAAAACACCGTTCTGCTCGGTAGCAACCTTCAATCCTGAAAAATCCGTCACGCTTGAAAAGGGAATCGATTTTAAAAGATTCTGCTCTTTTTTGGATAGGGAACTTCCATCATTGAACTACTTTTACGCCGTGAAGATCCAGGGTACGTTCAAGATACTGAAAACGCGCAGCGTGCCGTTCCAGACAAAGCCCTACCAGCCGCTAGTCGAAGTTGTCAAGACACAGCCCTTGTTCAATTTTGAAAATGTGAAAGGCGTACTTATCGGATTCAGGTGTCCGGTTTTTGTTAAAGGAATAAATGTTCCGGGCTACCACCTGCATTTTCTCAGCGATGATAAAAAGGGTGGCGGGCATCTTTTCGATTTCACCATTGAGGATGCTGAACTTCAATATTGCCGCATCCAGGAATTTAAAATGCTTCTTCCTTCCACGAAAGATTTCTCTAAGGCCGACTTCTCTGCCAATATGACCGAAGCCCTGAAAAAAGTCGAATGCGCAAAGTAATATACTCTACGCTTTAATCAGTCGTGATGCTTCGGTCGTAATTTCTCCAGAGAGGGTAATAACCCGGATTTTATCTGTCAGTTTCAAGCTGCCCAAGTGCATGGCGCAAGCGGTCGGCAATGTGCCATCCGCCCGCCGTAACCTACCACTATAATAATATGAGCAGTAAAAAAAGCAACAGCTGATTTTGATTAAGTTGCCTGATTGAAATTTTAAGATGGATGCGCCCTTTGCAAGTCATGCTTTACTTTCAAGGATGGGGCGTTAGATTAGTCGGATTCGTATATAGGAGTCATATGAGCCAAGCGTATAAAAAAGGTATTTTCTGGTCTTTTGCGAGCGCGTTTCTCTGGAGTACTACGTTTATTTCATCGCGGTGGTTGATGAAGGCAGGTTCGGTTGATTCCATATCGCTTTCGCTGCTGCGTTTTCTTATAGGCGGAATTATTCTGCTTGTTCTGGGCGTACTTTTCTTCCGGGCGAGGATTTTTTCTGTATCGCCGATGGACATGTTGAAACTTGCAGGGCTAGGTCTCTTCGGGATTGTGGGGATGAGCGTATTTCTTTTCGCAGGGCAACGTACCACGACGGCCATAAACAGTTCGATGATCATGCAGATAAATCCAGTGATGATCATGCTGGGTGGACTTTTTATCGGGGAGAAGATAAGTGCCCGACAGGTTGTCGGAATCTTTATGAGTTTACTGGGCTGTTTTCTTGTGGTGAATATCATATCAGCAAAAGGTTTCGCTTATAGTCCTGAAAATATGAAGGGGGATTTTCTGGTACTTCTCTCCGCCGGGTGCTGGGCATTTTACTCGGTATTCGGCAAGAATGTCGTAAAGCGTACCGGCGGCTATGCGGCGACGACCTGGGCGATGGTCTTCGGCGCGTTGGAGTTGCTTGTTCTCGTGGGGATAATATCTATCTTCAATTTCAATTATGAGTACAAGCTTCCCGTCTTTGCCAGCCAGTGGTGGGTAATAATCTATCTCGGGATTTTTCCGACGGCAGTGGCATTTTTTGCCTGGTATGAGGCGATGGATAAAATAGACCTTTCGCTTCTCAGCGTGATGCAGTACCTGACTCCGGTATTTACGATATTCATGGCGTTTTTCATGCTCGGTGAAAAGATATCGCTGCTTAACGGAATCGGGATAGCACTCGTCCTTACAGGAGTGGTATTTACCTCACTAAAAAGGAAAACTTGAGTTTTAACACGGCTTTTCTTTTAGGGTCTCGTCGGCCCATAGCGCAAGTTTTTCACGGAATATTTTTGCGTTATGGCGGATATCAACAGGGAAAGACGGATGGAAGAGGAAATCCTTTATCTCGCATGTGAGTTCGCTTTTTTTCCCGAGTTCCGCAAGTTCCTGAGAGAATTTTTTTCTTGATTTTTCATCGCACGGAATTTCGCGCGGGAGTGTTTCGACGATGAGGACCGGACGGCGCGATTTTCCTTTGCCGACGCCGACAAGGGCAGTCCTGAAAACTTTCGGGTGATGATTGAAGATAGCCTCGCAGCATACTGAATAGTAAATCCTTTGCTCTGTGACTACGCGGTGCGCTTTTCTGCCGCAGAACCAGATGCGGCCCTTTGAGTCTATATAGCCCATGTCGCCCATTCGGTGCCAGAGTGTGCCGTCGGCATCTTTTATTTTTGCGGCTCTGGTCGCTTCCGGCCTGTTGTAGTATTCGGGGGATACGACAGGTCCTTTTACAACGATTTCTCCTATTTCGTCCCCCGGTAGAATGTAATCGTCTTTCCATTCGGGAATGGCCTCTTCGACGCATCTGATTATTTTTACGGTGATGCCGCGCAGCGGGTATCCAACGCAGTAGCCTCTGCCTTCCGCAGTCAGTGCGGCGGTTTCATTGAGCATTTCCGTGCCTGTAAAATTCGAGACGGGAAGCGCCTCAGTTGCTCCGTAGGGGACGAGTGTTTCTCCGTCATCAGCGATTACGCTTTTCACGAGCCTGTGCACTTTCTCAGTGACCGGCGCGCCTGCCATAAGAACTTTTTTTAGAGAGGACAGTTTTATCTCTTTTTCGATACAGTACGCGGCTGTGTTGCGCCACAGAGCAGGTGAGCCGAATGAAAAACTTACATTGTTGTTAAGAACTGTCTCAATGATTTTTTGAGGGTCTGCCTGTGCGGGACGCGTGAAGTCCATGTCGGGAATTATTGAAGGCATTCCCATTGACGAGGCGAAAAGCGCGAAAAGTGCGAAGGCTGACATATCGACTTCGCCGGGGCCGGTTCCGTAAGTTTCGCTTATGAGTTCTACTTGGGCGTTGAATATACCGTGCGTGTAGAGAACTCCCTTGGGCGCACCCGTGCTGCCGGTGGTGAAGAGTATCGCGGCGGGGTCTGAGTCGGTCATTTCGGCCGATTCGAATTTCACGTTTTTTCCGGCGGTGAACGATTTGGCGAATTTTTCCAGTTTCAGCACTCCAATCGGTGGAAATGCTCCAGCTGATATTGAAGTTTTTACACTCTTGAAGGGGCTTCGGCAGAATGTTTTGATCCAGTGCGCCATTGATACTGCAATCATGGCCTGTGGCGCGGTGTCCCCGATGCAGGATAGCAGGTTTTTCTTTCCCATTCCGGGGTCGATAAGTACCGGGATGGCGCCTGTTTTGAACACTGCGAATGCTACGGCGATGAAATCCAGGCCCGGCCTCAGAAGAATGAACGTTTTGATTCCTTTTGTTATTCCGTTTTCGGAAAATCTTATTGCGTAAGTATTAGAGAGGTTTTCTAGCTGTAGATATGTAAGCGAGGTATATGCTGGATGCCCTTCCCGGGTTTTCCCGTCAGGTTTGAGTACTGCCATTTTATCGGGATATTTCAGGGCCATTTCGGGAAGCAGGCGTGCTATGTTTCTATTCATTTGATATTTTGAGCCATTCTCTTTTATTTAAAGTTAATGTCGAATGTTTTGAAATGTAACGCCTTATAGCATCTCTTACCAGTGTTTGCGTGTCAAAAGGTGCGGATAAAGTTGAGGATGCTGTCTTTTTCAGGAAGGGAAATTTGTTTCCGGCCCCGGCGAGATCGTAGCTTCCGAATGCCGTTTTGATTCTGATTGATTCATCCGACCATTCGCCTTTGCCTGGGATGATGAGAGGCCTTAGCAGATTGCCTTTTGAATCGACTTGCGCGCAAATTCCCCACAGATATAGAAAGTGCTTGAACTTAGTTCTCTTCTCGAACTGCTCTTTTATTATCGCACTGACCTCTGACGGGCTTAATTCAAGGGTTCCTATCGAATCTTCATAGGGTTGTATTCGGCATATGTCGTTTAGCGTCAATGGGCCGGCATTGACTGAAAATTCGCCGCCGGGAGCCCCGTAGAAGACGATTTGTGCACCGGATGCCTCGGCTATCGCTGACGCGATAAGTTCCGTCATTGTGGAATTGAGTTCTTTTCCGGATGGAGGAAGCATGGCGATCGATGTTTTTCCTATGATTTGGGCGAGGGAATTTTCCGACTCTTCAAAATCCGTTTTCAACGCCTCCGACAATTCTTTATCAGGACTTGCTTCGGATCCGTCCCGCAGAAAGGAACTGAATGAGACTTTTCCTGTAAGCGTGTCTACCGATGCCGTTACTTTCAAGAGCTTTCCCGCACGGCTTCCGCTTTGTGCGAACCATGGTCCCGGCCCGACTGCGACTCCGGATATTTCTCGGTGACTATGAGAGCCGAGGATGAGATTTATCTGAGGATATTTCCAGGCGGTCTTCCACAATGTTTCGCCGTCCGGGCCTGAAATGTCAAGCCCGTTGTGGACGGCAAGAATTATCATATCGGGTTTCGCATCCATGACTTCCGGAATTATTCGTTCCAGTGCGTGGTCTACACTCTTGACTTCGAAAGTTCCCCGTTCCCGGCCCCATATCGAGTTCTTGAGATATGGAAAGGTCATACCGATTACGGCGGCGCGGATTCCATTTTTCTCGTATATTTTCCACGACTTTACCGAAGGCGCTGATTTTTTGAAAGATACATTTGCCATGAGCGTATCGGCCTTTATCAAACTGCTGAGTCTCAAGATATTATCGCTGCCGAAGTCAAATTCGTGATTGCCGGGGACCCATACGTCATAGCCGAGCATGTTCAATATTTTCGCGGCAATATTGTCCTTGTCGATTATGCTGACGGGATTTCCCTGAAAAGTATCGCCGCAGTCTATCAGGATCACATTTTCCTGTTTCTTTTCTTCTTTTATGAGGGATGCGAGCTTCAGCCAGCCGGAATAATTCCCGTGAATATCACATGTCTGGAGAATAACGATGTTCCGCTCTTTCGCGCAAAGCAGATACATGATAAAAAGTAGCGCGGTGAACAGTAAAGATTTTTTCATTTCAATCATTTCCCCAGTGAACCATTATTCAATCAAGCACTTTGACGTTTTTTTTCAAACCAATAATATTTTTTCTTTGACGCTTTCTCTAGATTTAGCAACACGGTTTAAACAACAAAGGAGATGTCCATCATGGGAAACTACATAGAACAAGAAGAACTCGTCGAACGGATAGGTTCTACACGATTCAACAGTCTCTGCGGAGTCAATGAAGATGAAATCGATTCGCTCGCAACAGGGATAATCGCCCGAGCAGAGGCAATGATTGATTCGCACGCATGCATATTGTATGCAGTACCTCTACCGGCAAGCGAACTTGTTGAGGAGTGGGCTTTTACTATCGCCGAATACGAACTCTATAAAAGGAGCAGTTCGTCCGATGTTCCGCAGAAGATAAAGAATTCATACGACGAGACTTTGCGGCTCCTCGCAAAACTTGCCGAAGGCGAAATCAAAATCCCGGGGGCGGTCAGCGTGTCATCGGACGGTACGCCGCTTACGACGAGATCCTTCGCTGTCAGCTCGTCCGATTCGCTCATGGACAGCGACAGTCTGAAGGGGTTCTGATAACCTTTCGGAAAGGTAATGATGTTGACTTTTTTTGAATCAGACCCTATAGTATCTCTTTAAGTTTTGGAAGAATTTCTATTGATATCATTAGCTCGATCCAGTCTCGTTTATGAATGGCGGCGTTATCTTGCCGCCGTTTTCGCGCTGGGGTTCTCAGCGCTGCTTCTCTACATACAGACGGGCCTCATGCTCGGCTATTCAATGTCAATGACAGCTATTCTCAATAATTCTCAGGCGGATATCTGGATATCAGATCCGAGACTGAAGACCTTCGAGTGGGGCGTGAGCCTCAACCCCGACCAGAACGAGTGTTATCTCAGGATGCACCCTGAGATTGTTTCCGTGAAGCCCTTTTATCGAGCATGGTGCAGCGGAAAGACGGACGAGGGCGAAACTATACATGCCGTACTTTTCGGGCTTGAAGCGGACGACAGCTGCCTTCTCATGCCGCATTGGTTTATTGAGGAATTCGGCGAAAAGCTCAAGGAGCCTATGACCGTTGTGGTAGACCGTTCATTCGCAAAAAATGTGGGACTTAAAATCGGGGATTATCCCGAGCTTAATAGCAAGAGAGTGAAGATTGTAGGCATTACCGATGGATATAAGAATGAGCGCGGCGGCTTCGTCTTCGCGTCTGAATACTCCTTCCGTGCCATGCCGGGCTGGAAGTGGGCGCAGTACATCATGGTGAAGTTGAGAAACCCCGAACGTGCGGAAATCACCGCGCGGGAACTGAATGAATCCCCTTGGAAAAATTCTAAAATCAAGGCATGGACAAAAAAAAGTTTGTTCTGGAAAAGTCAGAAATGGCAGCTCCTGGAATCCCCAAACAGCCTTACTTTTATTTTTCTTTCGCTTCTGGCTATTTTTATCGGGGTCGCGATAACGAATCAGTCGTTGCGTTCCGCGATACTCGCATCGCTCAAGGAATACGCAGCCCTCAGAGCGCTCGGCGTTTCCAAAAGGTCGCTTTGCTCAGTCGTGCTGGAACAGTCGTTCTGGATCGGCATGGCGGGGCTTGCGCTTGCGTGGATACTTACTTATATATTTTCATTCATAGCGGTTTACTATAAACTCCCTTTCTGTGTGCCGTTCTGGTTCATCCTTCCTTCGACAGCGCTTCTTCTCTTCGTCTCGTTTGTTTCGGGGCTGTTTTCTCTGATGGTGCTTTATAAAACCGAACCTGCGGAGTTGCTGAGATGAGCAATGTTTTTTCACCGCTTCCCGCAGATGTTCCCTCAATAAGGGTGACGGATATAAAGCGCTCATACGTGAGCGGTAAGATTACCAATAACGTCCTGAAGGGAAATACGTTCGACCTCTATCCCGGAAAGCTGACATTGATAATGGGCCCTTCCGGTTCAGGAAAAAGCACGCTGTTGTCAGTGATAAGCGGGCTTCTCAAACCGGACAATGGCAGAGTGGAGATAAACGGTATAAATCTGTGGAATCTTTCATTCCGGAAAATAGAAAAGTTCCGTCTTGACCATTTCGGCTTTATTTTTCAGGGCTTCAATCTTTTTGACTCGCTGACGGCGCGTGAGCAGATACTCGTCCTGCTTAAGTACTTGCACAGCAGCGAAAAGGAAGCTTATGCCATTGCCGATGAAGTACTTGACGAAGTAGGCCTGTCAAAAGTAAAACATCTTAGACCCGCACAGCTTTCCGGTGGAGAAAAGCAGAGGGTCGCGATTGCGAGGGCGCTCGCAAAAAAACCGGCGTTCCTTTTTGCCGACGAGCCGACAAGCGCGCTCGACAAGGAGAACGGGCAGATAGTTATAAGCCTTCTCCACAAGGCCGCTAAAATTCACAACGCGACAATATTCGCCGTTTCACATGACCCCAGGCTTTTGCCGCATGCAGACAGGGTCATTACCATAGAAGACGGAACGATAACAAGGGATCAAAATGGAGGTGTCCAGCAATGAAATCAATTATAATGAGCCTGCTCTTTATCGCCGCGCTCGGCGTCGGCGGCTTCTTTTCCTATGGATGGTATCGCAGGTCGTTTGCGGAAAATGAGAAAACCGTTCCCGCCAAGTCGCCGTATGTGGCTTTCGGCAGGGGGCGCATTGATGTTGACGGCGGAATAGTCAAGCTTTCCGCCAGCAAGGACGGCGTTGTTAAGGAAGTCCTCGTGGAGGAAGGGCAGAAAGTCAAGAAGGGCCAGGTTCTTTGCCGTATGGATGATATCAAGGAAAGGCTCGACATGACCTACAGCAGGTCTGAATACGAACTGGCCATGAAAAGACTTTCTCCTCTCAAAATCTCCCTTGAGGCGGCATTGCGCGAACAGGAGCGCTATAGAAAGCTTGTACAGTGCGGAGTCATTTCAGAACAGAAGTGGGACTCGACTACCGACAGCGCAAAGCGTATCGCAGAGGAAATCAATGTCGCTAAAGCCCAGGCCAACGTCGCGCTTGCCAGACTTAGACAGACCGAATATGACGTGGAGCTTAAAACCATCCGCGCTCCCGCCAACGGCAAAATACTCCGCTGCGATTCAAGGCCCGGCTACGGGATAAGCACTCTCAATGTGACGGTGCTTTTCCTTTTCATCCCTGACGAACCCTACATCGCCAGAGTCGAAATCGAGGAGAAGTTTATCAAGGACGTCAAGGTCGGCGCTGCCGCCGAGATAATCCCAGATTCGGACGAGGCTAAATGCTATACCGGCAAGGTCGTCAAAATCGGTTCCTACCTCGGACCGAAAAGGCAGTTCCTCGACGACCCGCAGGAGAAAAACGATGTGAGAACAGCCGAATGTATACTGAGTGTCGATGAAAAAAACCTGATACTCGGCCAGCGTGTTCTCGTAAAATTCAAAAAGCCGCAGGCAAAGCCTGCACAACGTTAGCGCCGCTTTCACTCAATACATTCGGGAACAGGAGGAAAAAACCGTTTCCCGTGCTATATTATTGCCCTTACGAAACAGAAAGGGGTATAATATGGACATGATTTTTCTTCCGTCAAAGGTGAAGGATTTTATAGAAAAGTCCGCCGCCGGACAAAAAACACTCGCTTGTGTCCGTGCCAGCGGCAGCCTCACGGGGAAATCAGGCGAAGGCTATATGGCCCTCCTCGCCGACCGTGTCATGCTTTTTTCCCGTGAGTTCGGAATGGACGCTTATGAAAATACCGAGATTAATATAGCAAACGGCATTTCCGGAATATCGGTCAGACGCGAAAAATACAATTCATTCATTGATTTCAATACCGGTTCTAAAAATTATTCTCTGAAATTTTCAGGCTCTGACGAAAAGGAGCTTAAGCCGCTCCTTGACCTGCTTGAAAAGAAAACGGCAGATGCCCCGGCTTCTTCTCCGGTACAGCCCGCCCCCCCACATGTCGAAAGCCAGAAAGAAAGAAAAATATCCCCGATTGCCGGAATGGCCGCCGCGATGATGTACGTGGCCGGAAGCGATCAGAAATTTGCGGAAGAGGAAGAGAAGTATATTAGAGATACCATCATAAATGACGAGAGCATTCTGGAAAAGGCTTACGAATATTACGGCTCTCACTCTTATGAGGAATTGATAAATGACCTCTCTTTTCTTGATCATCATCAGGCACTATGTATTACCGCGCATCTTATCGAGGTCGGCATGAGCGACGGCCTTCTCGAAAGCGGTCAACAGCGGATGATATGGCAGTTCGCCGCGGCAATGAAAATATCTGAAGCAGAATATAGGAACTTTCTGGACGTGCTTCTGGCTAAAAATCAGACATCGGCCCTATATTGAACTGGAATATCTCTATGGAAAAGCTTGGCGAGAAAATAAAAACCGGAGACTGGACATGGAATCTCAGGAAAGATTCAGGCATTCCGGTACAGTTGCTTGATACATTTATATCTAAGGCCGGAACACTCGTAAAATCCAACGACATCAGGCAAATATACGCATTTGACGGATATTACCTGAAGCATGAAAGCCCTATTTCCATCGCCGAAAAAATCAGAAATGTCCTTTGCCCTAAAGCCCGCTCCGAATTTGAGTCCGCGCTTCTCCTCGAAAAACATTCAATCCCGTGCGCCGAATATTATGGATGGGGACGCAACGGCGAAAAAACTATCATTTGCTCAAAAGAATTGGCTGACTCGGTAAATGCCTACGATATGTGGTTTGGAAATTTCGCAGTGAATCCTGATTCTCCGACAAGGCAGCTTTTTCTCGAAAACCTTTGTAAATTTCTCCGTAATTTTTTTGAATCGGGCCTTTTTCATCCCGATCTTCACGCCGGAAATCTACTCGTACGCAAAAGCGATATGGAATTTTTCATCGTAGATCCATACGGAATAAGAAAACCCTCTTCGCTTTCCGGTAAAAAACGCTTCAGCATGTATAGGATATTCGGAGCCTTCAGAGGGGAACTTTCTAATCCTGAAGCCGTCAGTTTGATTTTAAAATCCGGTATGGCACCGGACGACGTTTCGGCACAAGAGCTGTGGCAAAAAATCCTCAACGCCGAAGCCGCGGAGATGAAGAAGCTCTGGAAAAAAAGAAAGACGCGGATGCGCTCAGGGAAAAATACAAAATATTATACTGTCAAGGAAATGGAGGAAGGGACTCTTCTCTTCAGAAACATATACTCCATGCCTTGTCCGGAAAACATAGCCGCACTTGAAGACAAATTTATATCGAAAAAAGTTCCTAAGCCCGAGGCCGAAAGGCTCTGGCTCTTATCGTTATTTCTCCAGTTCCATAGGCTCGAACACCTAATGCCCGCCGCATGGCTCAAACGGCACAGCGCAGACCTGGACACTCTTTACTGGGAAAAACGCGCCAATCTTTTCGATGCCGAAGCGGACGGAATTGAAACCCTCGAATATTTTAAGGAGCGGTGCCGGATTGCCGGATTCTGCATGGAGCGGGAAGATATCGCCTTCGACTCGAAGCTTTCTAGGCTGGTTATCACCAATATAGACTATCTGAAAAAATCATAACAGATCCAACGATTCTGCTGCATCTCACTCAAAAGACGAAACTGTCTCCGCATTTCTTCAAGACCATATGGCGGAGCTTGCGCACTCTAATTTTTTAGGAAAAATAAAATTCCCTTATTTGATTTATACCGACGTCGATGCTAGTATATCAAGCTCGTGGCGGGTTAGCTCAGTTGGTTAGAGCAGTGGAATCATAATCCACGTGTCCGGGGTTCGAATCCCTGACCCGCTACCACTCTCTTTTTTAACCCCTCCCCTAACGATAAATTGTGCCCATTGTATATCCCTTTGAAATAAAGACTTATACGGAATATCTGATTACAAAATTTTCAAGTACTCCGTAACTTTCTTTATAGCCTTGTCGGCAGGATACTTATTGTTTTCATACTCTATATTGACATAGTCTTTGTAGCCGTAATTTTTCATGGCCTTCCAGCAGGCAGCCGTATCGAGGTTTCCTTCCTCGATTAATGCGGGCCTGTAGTATCTGCCGTCGGACATTTCACGGAAGCCTTCTTCCTGATGATTTATCACATCCCAGTCCTTGAAGTGTGCATGTACGACGTAATCGGCGCATTTCTTAAATGAATCCACCGGATTCTCTCCGCAGGCAGCATTCCCATTGTCATAGGTAAGACGGAGCTGGGGTATTTCGCGCTGCGCTTCAAAGAAATCATCCGACGTAATAAAAGGACTGAATTTCCCTGAAAAATTCTCAATGGTAAGCAGAAGCCCGGCATCTTCTGTAAGTTCCACAACGTTCTTCAATACTTCTCCATTCTCTACGGTCAGCCAGGCGGTCTGTCGTATCAGCCCGCGGCGGCGTAGGGATCATGACAATAGGAGCAACAAGGTCAACGGCATCCTGAATAGATTTTTTCGCTTCGTCAATCCATCCGTTTTCATTTCTGACAAACTTCTGAAGGGAAAAAGTGTGAGCAGCGACTTGAAGCCCTGCATCATCGGACATTTTTTTCAGCTCCTTCGGATTACGTCCGTAAGTCGTTACCCAGTCGATACCATCCAGTCCGCAGTCAACTGCAGTCTTAATGAAATCCTCCACGCCATATCCCTGGCGCGCCATCGTATAAGTCATCATGCACAGTTTTATGACTCAATTCTCCCACTTGTGCCATTCCGGTCTAACCAGTATGGCACGGCATTAAGCGTTTTTTCTGGCGTCGCTTCAAGGCCCTTGGCTCAGATAAGAATGCCAGCCCCGAATGACCGAATGATTGGACTCAAAATCATAATCAAATGTCGGTCTTCTCTATCGAATAGAAAGGACTCCGCAGGCGGAATCCGTATTTCTCGTATATTCTCGAAGGTATCTCGCCCACACTCGTCCACAGCACTATTTTCCTGATTCCTTTTTCCAGCATCAGTTCCAGCGAGCTTGCAATAAGCCATCCTCCCCCCAGTCCACAGGACCGATGATCACTGCCCACGAGCAACGGACCCCATTGGTTTCCCCATCCCCAGATAGACGAAGATGAAGGCTCAAATCCGTAGGCGCAAATCCCGACAAGCGCATCATCATGCAATATTGCGGTAATTCCGGAATATTCCTTTTTCGGCGATGATCCGGAGAAAACTTTTTCCCAGCCGTCTTTGTTCTCTTTTTCGCATAAGGCGGCAACTTTCAGGCAAATGCTATTATAATCTTCCGAACCGGCAAGAAAATGCTTTACTCGATAGCCCTTCGACTCGTTCACTGAAATCTTGCGGGCCATTTCTTCTCTATCATAGTTGAAGCATCCCGAGTCGAGACCATAAAGGCCTTCTGCTCTTTTGGCTACTGTATATCCGCGGCCTGTGAAAAAATGAAGAACGTCTGATCTGAACGCCGGAATTCCATTCACAATTAATCTTGAGGAATATGGAGCGCTGAATATGGTCCGGCAATCGGATTTTTCAACGAATGATTCCATCTTGTTCAGTGCAAGGGTACCCAAGCCCCTTTTCTGATATTCCGGCAGTACCAGCAATATGCCCAGTTCCCAGCGGGTATTTTCCGCGCCTCTTCCCATGAGGAAAAATCCGGCATATTTTCCATCGATATTCATCAGATAAGAATAGTCGTCACGAAAGTTGGCTTCGCTAAAAATTCCAATTGTGCTCCGCGCCTCCGGAAATTCCTTTGCAGAATATGGTTCGTTGCGGTAGCAGGACATCAAAGAGGAACGCATAAAGTCGATGTGCGCCCGATTTTTTCTATCAATGGCCGCAAAAGACACTTTCACGCTGTTCTCCTTTGATTCTGAACGGGATGGACTATTTGTTCGCCTTATCAAAGAATTCCTTCATAAGGGCGAGAGATAAATTATCTTTCTTTACTTTTCTTATTGTCTCTGCGATATCTTCTGCGATACATTTGCAGATTTCTTTACCGTGTTCAACAGTGGAGTCGCCGCCGTATCCGGAAAGATGGACCAGATGCTTTGCGTTCCAGTCAATAGGAGTGGTAACATCCAGGCCAAGCACATTAGTGAGCCGTGGATTGTCAGCGCCTGCCTCAGGCGGCAATATTTTGTCCATCTTTGTCATTTCGGGGTATAAATAAAGCCCCACTGCCGTTTCGTAGGCTCCGCCGTGTTCCTTCATCGGGTCGGTGCCTGTCTCCTTGTATAGACGTCCCTTGGCCGCAGCCGCCTTAGGCCCGAAGCTGTGAGAACATTGATATACCACGTAATCCCGTCGGCTGTCCAATTGCATTTTTAAGAAAGTCTGTATTGGAACGATATTGCCACCATGCGCATTTACGAGGATTATTTTCTTCAGTCCGTTTCTTGCGATTTCCGCGCATGTAGCATCAAGAACTTTCAAAAACAACGGTATGTCCAAGGCAAAGGTTCCGGGCTCAAAAGCGGCGGCGGTTACCGACCCGATATAAAATGGAGGGAAAACTATTGCCGGTTCGAGCTTCGATGCCATATCGGCGAAATCATACGCCTTCATATAGTCGATGCCCATAGGCAGGTGGTCTCCATGTCTTTCTATTACTCCCAACGACAGGAGGCAAACGCCTTCACATTTTTTTACGCCTTCTTCAAACTCAAGGGACGTAATTTCATTCCATCGCATTTTTTACCTTCTCTTTCCTGTTTACAGATTAGCAACTGATACTCATTTGCTTCATCGCAAAAGATATTACATAGCATAATGATATAGCATGGAATTATGATTATCAATAGGCTGACACGAAAAGCAAATATAAAAAACAAATGAACTACCCCGGTGCAGAGCACGCGAGGTATCGGAGATAGCAGGCCATGTCAAAAGTCAAAGTTAAGTTGTTGGGCAAGGATTTTCTTATACGAACCTTGGCTTGCGATGTATCGCTGAATGCCTTCAGCATTTGCATATTCGCTCACTGTATTCGCGTAGAATCCACTCGTCCACAAATTGCCGGATTTGTTGCGAAAGCATAAGATTCAAACCCGCAGTATTGACCCCGAGTGTCTTGCTCTCAATTAAGGAATGAGAGGAATATTAAAAAAAATAACTTTTCCCTGGTAAACAATGTAAACTCCTATCAAAAAGTATCAAGTTCATTCAGCCGTTTAATATCGGCTGACGGGAGATTCTTCTTTAAATATTTGTCTAATTTTCTCCAATCCCCCAGATAGAAGAGTTTTGTCTTGTGCGCAGGTAAATCAAGACGCATCTCCTGAATTTTACCATCAGAGATAGGTTGTTGTTTATAAACATCGTACACATGAGTCGGATAAGGAAGTGAAATGGTATGGCTTTCCGCATCTCCGGTATGTATAGTCAAAAACAAGTTGTTGGCGCAAAAAAAACAATTGGAATCCGACCATATATGAACTCCCGCATAATTTGCAATATTTCTTAAGAGGGTTGGTCCCACGTAGGGTACTGAACAATAAACTGATCTAAACCCTTTATAATCTTTCAACGCCATTCCTGTTTTCCCGTCACTGTATTCGGCGACAACCTCGCTTTTGTCTTTTCCGTTGATGTAGAAGTAAGGATTTACCGGATAGGAGTAAAGGCCGGCCACGGGATAATCCGGGAGCCCTTTCAAGAAAGGATGTCGTGTTTTGCTTCCGAGCAATTGAAGTTTTCTTTCTGTTTTCATTTCGATATTGAATCCTGTCAGATGTTCCATGTTCTCGACGGCGATTCTGTTTCCGGCAATTAAACCAGCGCTGTATTTCCAAAGAACGACCGAATTTTTCCTCTTGAATTTTTCGTGCAATTTTTCCACAAGCGCTGGTTCGCAACTGGCAATGTCAAGAACAATATAGAATTTATAATCCGGTGTTTTTTCCGAAATTATATCCTGTAAGAGATAAACGTGGTAAGGTGCCCCTATCCGTCCCAGTATTTCCCTTTGTATTTTCACGAGAGAGTTATAAAGAATATTGGCTCCATGGATAAGGGAGTTTTTATCGTCTTTGTAATAAGCTCTACTTTCTTCGCTTAGCACCACGGCTATTTCAGCCGGGAATAGATTCTTTTCTTTCAGAGAAAATTTTTCCAGCAAAACATTGAGTCTTATTGTTTTCATAATGTCAGGCTCATCGAACCATCCGGGAGGATCGGTCATACTGAAGAGCCAAAAAGGACTGCCCGTGACGAGGGCATGGGCGAATTGTCGCTTGAGATTTTCTATGGTTTCCCGTTTTGTCGGGGTTCTTCCTATAGGGTAATAGGTAAGTGGTGTTCTATAGGTTCTATTGTCAACTTCCTCAATATTTAATTTGTTATGTAACTTCAAGCTTTCCACAGGCACGGTCGGCGAGCATACTCCGCCCGGAACGCGGTCCGAATAGGACGTGCAATTCACGATGAAATCCAGGTAAGGGCTATCGCACAAAGCGCCTACGTATTTATAGTGCATAGATGCTTCAAAGCTGTAACCGCCAAAGGCGCCGGCAAGCAAAGAGTCCGCGCTTCCCACTTTCACTCCTTCGCAAAACCTATCTATCGCTTGGGGAATTATCGAATTCCAAAAAAGCGCGTAATGAATGAAACGCTCACTCTTTACAGGATCCAGGATTTGTGTTTCCTGAATTTCTGAATAATCTTTTAAATTAGGAATTTTGTTTGACATAGACGGTACTTTTTTTTCTGGAGAGGTGGTTTCCTGCCACTCTTTAAAGCGATTTTCAGCGGATGGGCTGAAATCCCCGAATTTGCCTCCTCTGCCATGTTCCCAGAAAGGGCGCCATTCGCCGGATCCTCCCTCTCCAGTTACAACAGCCACGATGTTTCGAGCGTAAGGGCGTTGTTTCATATGCTCCACAATTTCTTTCGCGTCCTGGAAAAGGTTATTCGACCATATCTTTGAAGCGATGGATGGAAGTTTAAAAGTTTTTATGCCTGCGTAATTTTTAAAACAGCGACTGCCATCGTCAAACAGGTTAAGCTCTGATTCTGGAAGCCCCTTCATACCCGCACCCATGCCTATTCCAATAATGATTTTGCAATTGGGTGAATACGCAAGCTTTGATTGTATGTAGGCGTCAATCCTTTTAAAATCAAGCTTTCCGTTGTTGTTTCTGTAATACGTGTCGCCGCCAAGCCATAAATTCAGCGTATTTATGCCAGCCTTCGACATTCTCCTGTATATATTTTCGTGGCAAGCATTTGCTGCCCGGTAAATGAATCTTCCAAAAGGTTCATTGTCGGCGGTCATACAAAGGACTCCGTTAATGTCCTTGATTTCGCATAAAGGAAATTTAGGTTCTTTCTTTTTTTCAGGCGGCAATATCTTCAGCGTTCCATTTATTGTTTTCGTGGTGTCAGCACAGGATATTAAATCGCTATCCGCATCCTGCGGGATAGAGCTTATGGAAAGCGCATACGGTTTCCCAAGTAATTCCGAATCAGGCAGAGTTTCGGGTAATTCACACTTAATGATAGGGCTTCCCGGCGATATGATTTTCTCAAAAATCACTCCACGTCCAGTCACATGCAGATTTAAAAGAATGTCTTCGTGTTGCGCTTTCAACTCCTGAACAGTTTTCTCGGGCAACTCGATAGATAAGACACCACCCGCTTTCACAATTTTCGAAAAGGATTTGACTTTTATTGCCGACGGCTTTATTGGAGCGAGATTTTTTATCGCCTCGGGATATTCCACCATGCCTCTTATTCTTTTCAGATCTTTCAACGCGTAAATGCTTTTAAGTCCCTCGGGAATAAAGCTCGCATTTTGAGTGAAAAACAAACAATCGACCACCGCCGGATTATCCCATTTTGCCGCATTCAAAAGTGAGAGTTTGATATCAAATCCCGATCCGTTAAATCTGCCAAGGCATATCCATCTAAAACCTTTTTCCCCGTCCTTGCCGCAATAAGCAACATTCTTTTCGTTTCCATTGATATTGATCCTAATGGTATTGGCATCAGGGCTAATCATTCTGGCATAGCGAC